>NZ_CP084095.1 GCF_020217425.1 Halomicrobium urmianum | reverse complement strand
GCCTCGACGAAGATCGCCATGTGCAGGTGCCCGTACCCTGACTTGTGCGGCTCCCACACCCGAGCGTACTCCCAATTCAGGCCGCTCAGTACCTGATGCACCTGTTTCCGGGCGGCGTCGTACCCGTCCATGATGTCCCGCATGTGATCGGCCGGGCACCGATACCCGCCCTCCGCGTTCCGGTTCGAGGCAGTAAACGTCAGCATCACCGTCGTCAGGCTCTCACACTCCCGTTCTATGCCTCTCTCTAAGTCCTTGAGCTTCCCGTAGTAGCGCCGCCCGTACTTCGGCATATAGCTGTTCTCAAGCTCTGTACGGACGGTTTCGCCGTCCGGTCCCTCAAACTCGATGTGGCTGTTCAGGTAGCTCTCGTACCAGTCCCGCCACTCGTCCACCACCGAGTACCACGGCCGGGCGCGCATCCCGTCGGTCAGCTCCATCACCGCCTCGTCCCGCAGCTGCCGACCCGCCTCGACGGAGATCGGGCGCAGCGGCGTCCCGTCCGGCAGGTCCGACGGCTCCGTTCCCTCATCCTGGCGGCTCAGGCTCTCTCGCGGGGCTTGACGGTTGTTCTTGGATGGCCGAGAGAGAGAACCGTCGGCGCTCATCGCTCCCCTCCTGATCGGTGTGCGCGCGACCGCAGACGAGGGGCGACGGCGCTTCGCTTGTCGCGCCATACGCCCCCCTGCTCGGTCGCTACGCTCCCTGCGCGTTGACTCCCTGCCCTCCGCTCCCACCCGCCTCCACGTTCCTGCTCGCTCCGCTCGCGGGCTTTCGCAAGCGGTTGCTCAGGCTGACGGCTCGCCTCGGGAGTAAACCCTAAGCGTCCGGAGAGAGAAGCCTCAGGTGTCCTAAGCCGGGAGGCTTCTCCCGTTTTCGGCGTCACAGAGCGTTAGCGTAGCGTGTAGCGTTCTTACCAGCTATACACGGGTGGTTTCACTTAAAGGTCCAGTTTCTTGTTAAACTTGTCTGGAACCGTCTATTAACTCCCGCACCTGAGTTAATAACTCCTGCATGATGTATCATCTTACGGTCAGGTCATACATCATGCAGTACCCGTTACTCACGTTACTGTACCCTGCCGAAATCGCAAGACAGCGGCCGTGCTACTGCATGTTACTGCATGACACCCTGTAGCATTACCCACCTAACCTTACTCAACTGTCGGTGGTGGGTCTACCCCCGCCCGCCCGTCGATCACTGCGGTATCCACTCCCCCCGTCGTGGGATCGGCGTAGTCAGGGTGACGACCGGGCACCGAGCAGATCGAGTCTACCGACCAGTCCGAGCCTGTCCCGTCCGTTCCTCGCCACTCATCAAATGCTTCTCCCCCGCGTTCCTCGGGGCGTAAGCCTGTCTCCCGCCGGAATTGCTCTCGCGCCATCAGGTCGTGCGCGCCGTTCGAGAAGTCCACCCGCCGGGTGTTCGTTGCCCACGCCACCGCGTAGAACATTTGTTCGGTCATCGGCCGCTCAGTGGGCTGTTCCCCGAAAATTCCTATGTATTCAGAAATGTAGGTGCCCAGGTTGTTCACGTCGTTGTTCACGGAAACGGCGTTCTCCAGCGTATGCGCCTCTGAACCGGCAGGATCGCAATTTCGCACGTGGGAATCCATCACCGGCCGGAACCGCTCGGCGTCCAGGTCGTCC
>NZ_CP084094.1 GCF_020217425.1 Halomicrobium urmianum | reverse complement strand
GACAGACAGCTAACGCTTCCCAGTAGTTTGAAGGGGATCTGGGATACAGTAGCAACTATCCCGTGTAAAACCGCGGGTGAGGGTGTTACCAGCACCCTCAAAGAACCGACCAATACCAATGGTAACTAACACGCAAAGGGATTTCAATCTATCCCTTGATGGCGACAGTAGCACTGAGGAGAAGGTAGACGCTCTTGTCGAGATTGTCCCGAAGCTCCTACAAGAGAATCAGCAACTCCGCGAAGAGAAGCAGAGACTTCAGGATCGCGTCGACGACCTGGAGGATCGCGTCGAGGATCTTCAGGAGGATGTGAAGGAGCGGAGCCAGCACAGTGCTCAGGAGCGTGCCGACATCTGTCAGCGCCTCTCAGCGCTGGAAGAGGGGCAAGAAGATACGTCCGACCCCATGGGTGGAAGCGGCGAAGATACGCTCCACGACACTGTAGAGACGCCGCTGGAGGAGATTGTCGCACTGCCTGAACACACTGCTGAAGAGCAGCTGACTGCCAACCAAGAGCGGGCGCGGTTCATCGCTCTGGACGTCGAAGACTACACCCGCAAGGTCCCTGCGGGAAGGGCAATCAAGTCCTCAGAAATCAGGAAAGTGCTGAAGGCTCGGGAGGGGTCCTCTCCTCATACGGAGACTGTAGACCGTGTAATAGACTTCTTAGAGAGATTCGGAAGAGGGGAAGTACAGGTCGTCAAGAAGCGTGGTGAGCGACGAGTATGCTTCTCGAACGACCTTGTTGAGCGGATTCAGGAAATCCGCACCATGGACGAAGACTCGCTCACAGTGTCCGTGATTGGAGGAGCAGCGGGAGCGTGATAGAGCGGCCGAGATCTACCCCGAGAGGGTTAGACCTCTAACAGGTCCATCACACACCACGGCACTGTTTTCCTCTTCTTCAGTCGCAACCACAGGCAAACCCCTCCCGCTACAGTAGTAGAAGAGTGTTGCTAGACACCCTTCACATGGTTTTGCACCATTTCCCCGAATCACACAAGGTGTGATTCTCACTCTTGCTGTGGTGACACTTCTACCCCCGCTACAGGTCCGTGGCGTCGATGGTAATCCCACCCTCGTAGCGCGGTTGGTTAATCTCGCCCCGATTCTGACGCCTCTGAAACTCCCGTTCGTCCGATGAGAGTCCTTCGAGGAGTCCTGCGTCGATGAGGATCTGCTTCAACTCCTCTTCACGAACGTTGCGCTCCCCGTCATCCTCTAACACAGTCGCAATCTCAAAGAGCGAGAGTCCCTTCAGATACAGAGCGGAGACAGTAATCTGATTGTCACTGCTTCGCATGTCCTCGGGCCATTCATCGCCCAGGAGCGTATCGATGCGCGAGCGGTCGATGCTCACGTCGAAACCCCCACCCTCGGGAAGGTCAATCCCGTGCAACTCGGCCGCCTTCTCCACCATTTCTACGGTGGTGCCAAGCTCGTCAGCGCAGTCCTCCGTAGAGGTAACACGGGGATGCTCCTTCAGATTCCGAAGGATACCCTCCGCATCGGGTTGAAGTAACTCCTGACCCCCAGGGTACTCGCTGTACTCTCTGTCGAGCAGCGGTAGTTCATGCTCGTATCCGACCCTCTCCTTCGGGGTGACTACCCGATCAACCTCTTCGGGACGATCTTCGGCAGCTTCCCCATCCCGCTGGCGAGCCTCCGTGAGGGTCGTTCCATCGATCATCGTCCACCCCCATAGGCACCATATGGCACCATGTACCATAGTTCGTCCTTGGCGATATCGACACCAAGCACTTCGCTGCCCTCTGGAATCTCGCCCTCATCATCGTCGAGGCGGAGAACGACCCACTTGGTCGTTTCGCCCTTCCCCACGATGGTGGCCGCAACATGGCCGACAGCACCATTGCCGCCCCCATACCGCTGCACGGACTTGCGCCCGATCTGCTCGGGAGCCTCTACGACCATGCCAACATCGGGAGTGAAGGTGGTCTTCTGGATCTTCATGCGGCATACCCCCGCTCGAACGTTCGAGGCTCACTGTCGTCCTCGCTATCGCCCTCACTGTCGTCCTCATGGCCGCCAGCGGGCCGCACGACCGTTTCGTCTACCTCGAAAGTTTCACTCTCCGTCATTCTTCTTTCCTCTCAAAATAGTCGCAAAGAAAATGAGTGATTTCTTCGTAACTGTCGTCACTCGCTTCGCGTCGAGAATCATAAATATCGACCTCGCGTGCGATTTCCATCACTCGGGTGAGTGCCGCACTGTCGATGTAGATCCCCGTCATGCGGTAGGAATCGGACATCTCAAAAGCTGACCTCACTGTCGTCCGACTCTTCGTTTAGCAGCTGTTGTGCGCCAAGACGAGCGACGTATCCCAGTGCAAGACTCGCGTCGATCTTGTCGCGGGCGGCTTTCAGCGCACTAAGGTCCGATTCATTGACTCGGATATTCTTCTCACGCCGAGTCATAGCCCCTCACCACGGTTTGCCTGCTTTCGGGCAATTTCGTCGTGCCGCTCAGTACTGAGGTTAGACCGCTGCTCCTCAATGGCCAAGCGATTCACGACGTACTCGACGTCGACCTCACCACGATCCTCGTACCAACCTCGCTCAATGCCAATGTCGCGTAGTTCGTTATCAGCAATCATTGTGTGACCTCTGTGCTACCTCACTTACTTGTAGTGTAATCACGAATTAGTCAGCGCCTCTACTGCCCCAAATCAGCGGAATCGGATTTAGCGGAATGTGGCTCAACTGTCCCACTCCGCTGGCGAGTACAGACTCAATTGCGCGATAATTTCGCACTAATTGGGGTGAAATCCCTCATGGGAATGACGCGGGACTGATTACGAAAAAAGCACTTTTTTGCGAAATATTCAATGATGTATCGAAACGGCCTTGTTTTGCGCGTGAAAAGGGTGTAAAAAGTAGACAGAGCGACATAGATATCTGAAATCGGCAAAATAGCGATTAGCGCGGTTCTTCGCGCGTTAATACAACAACAGCATGTAGTGCTTCATCTCCATGTCGAGATCTACATGCCCCTGTCGCAGCGGAATACAATGGGCATGGAGCGAGTATCACGGAGATTGGGGCCGGGCTAATGCCCTCTGCCTCGCGCTTGCGCGTAACGGGAATCGCGGCCTAATTCATCTCCCTGAATGACATTATGCCCTTGTGCCTGAATCGCCTCAGATTGGCTCAGAATCGATTTCTGTTTCAAGACGATATATCACACTTGGGGTGAAAAAGAATGTAACTGCGAGGCTGTGGGACACTAATATGGGCAAATCTGGATTAGGGGAGATCACGGAATCTCGAAAGTAGCTCAATTGGAAATTTCTCTGCGATCTGCCCATCACGGTAGTATTTCTTAATTTAATGCCCCATTATCTGAATGGATAGTGATTACTTCCAGTTATATCTCACTCCGCTGCGAGTCGTCTAACACTACTCTCACGGATAGCAGCAGTTATCTGGGTGCGTGATGTTAGACTGCCGAATCCACTCTGTCAGCCCGTAACGCTGACGTCTGAGGCTTCTGACCAATATATAGAAGCGTGAAATCAACCCGACAAATAAGATTTCATATGATTTCCTGAGGAAAACAACCTTGGAGTTGTTAACTATCCAATTGGTTTCGACGAGTTAGCATGGTACTCTACCCCATGGTATGAAGATAAGCTCGGGAAGGGACTCCGTGGCTCACGGCATGGTGGTGGGTTAGCCCTCTCCACGTGAATGGCGCTATCTCACGCATATATGGAAACACCCCACGGAGGGTTTGGGTCCCAAAATCTCCGTACTGCCTCAAGCCGCATAATTCACGTCTTCATACGGTCGATCTTCTTCCTCCTCTTCATCGTCTCTGTAGTTCTCGATCTTCTCGAAGAGGACCTTCCCACCGTTAAGTAGTATTATGAGGAGCACCCATAAAATGAAAGAATTTACAGCCACGTAAAGAATCCCTCTGTTCACAACACCAGAGGCAATTATACCAGCTACAGAGCCAATCAATACACTCTGAAATAGCTCCCAACTGCTCGGCTGATCCATGAGTATTGGCTAACCGAGCCAGGCATAATTACTGGCGTTTCCACCACCGATACCACTTGATGAAAAAGGGCGCTTCCTCATGCTGCTCCTGCTTCGCCAGTGTGTCGATCTTCTCCTCGATGTTGCTCCGTCGCGCCAGTTGCTCTTCTAACGTCGCTATGCGGTCCTCACGCTCTTCCAGTCGCTCCTCAAGCCTCTCCACCCTCTCTGCTAACTCCTCGGCCCTATGTCGATCTTCGAGGATACCACGGATGTATTCGGATCGACTTACGTCCCGCTCGTCTGCTTCCTCGTCCAGTCTGTCGATTAGATCCTCTCGTATTCGTACTGTAATCGATTTGCGAGACATCGTGTTCAGATCGCAACACCACGTAATACATCCGTATTTAAAAAAGAATACATCTATGTTCGGTTCGTAATCGGCTGTATTCAGTTCGTAGTCGACCGTATTCGGAAATGGATACGTCA
>NZ_CP084093.1 GCF_020217425.1 Halomicrobium urmianum | reverse complement strand
CGCGGCGCCCGTGCTGCCACACGGGCGTCGACTCTTTTCCGCAACGACGCCCCGAGGAGCTCCGCGTCGATCGTAGTGACCCAATCATGGTTCATTGGATATAAATATTGGGCTATCTTTGGACCAAATAGAACCATTATATCAGGATCATGAATGCTATCGAAGACGCTTTTGACTGGCTTTTTGGCCAAGACAGTATGGGCCGTCTCCGGGCAGACTGGATGACTGGGAGTGACGATCGTATTCTGGAGTTCCTCGAAGACACGGGGGCCGGCCACAGTCTGCGCGGGATTGAGAACAACTTCGCGGAGAGGGGCCAGTCCATCTCCTACACTACTCTCAAGAGAAGAATCCCCAAGTTGGAGGAAGCTGGCTTGATCTATGAGATCGAAGGAGAGGGATCTTACTATGCGATTACTGAGAAAGGAGAGGACTATCTCCGCGAGGAGGAGGATCTCCGCGACGAACCCGAGCCTCACGTCTGACTGTCTTCGGATCACGCGGAACCCCTCCCGTCGAGATCGCTGTCGTAGGGGCCAGCGGGCGTGTGGAGCTCGACGTCGTCGCGCTCGTAGAGCCGACCAGTCTTCTGATCTCGGAGTTCGTCGAACGAGGCATCCACTTCAGGAATCCGAGCGCAGGCGGCACACCAGAAGTGGTGGTTCGTCGGCTCCCAGTCGTGGTGGCCGTTCGGACAGGTCCACTGCCACCGATCGTAGTCGTCTTCGAGGTTGATGCGCTCCTTCTGGGACATAGACAGGAGCGACCGAGGATAGCCTATGTAAAAGTGGAAATCCTTGTACGCGTAGTGAAAGTGAAAGTGGTAACCAGACTGGCTTTATCTGTAGATATAAGGTAGAAGAGAAACAGATGGGTGGCATGATCAGATCGATCTGGTACAAGCTTCGGGCGATACTACTTGCCCCGTTATGGTTGATCCGCCATTACGCACTCGCGATTCTCGCATTCCTACTGGTGTTCGGTGCAGTTCTGTACTACCTTGGAGGTCTGTAGGGACTGACCGAGAAGGACGTGGTGCGGAAACTAACTTTATAGAATCTGGTCCCCTTCAGGCAATATGGTCGACGTTGAAGGGACTCTCGCGTATGCTGCTGTCTATCTGATTGGATTTATCATAGCACCATATCTGCATGAGGGCAGTCATTGGGCTGTCGGTAAACTCGGGGATACAGGCCCGGAAGTCGACTGGCGGATCGCAAGAGGGCTTGTGCCGCAGGCTGTTCGCCATAAAAGAATAGAGACGATTGACGGCGCGATAATACGGCTTTCTGGTCTGTCTATATTCCTTTGGCTACCCCCATGGATTCTTTCGCTGGGAATCTTAGCTGTAGAGATCAACCCGCTGACGGTTCTGATTGTATTACTACCGTTTCTCGTAGTTTTTGGAATGGCGACAGAGAGTGATGTACTTGCAGTTCGCAGTCCTGAAAAGTATCGAGAACGCTCAATAGACGACGAACTTCCCGCGGATCCCGTGTTTAGTGTTAAAGTAGTGTTTGGCGTTCTACTGGTCAGTATGGTGTACGTGATGCTTCTGCACTAACTGAGTCACCTATCCGTAGTACTGTCCGTCTATCATCCTTCTCGGCCGAGTTTCGTTCCTCAATCTCCGTCTGAACCGCCTATCGGCGCTCACGAGTTAGCTTTGAATGGGGCTTTATGACCGATTTGCCGCCCATATCTGGTAGACCGGCTATCAGAAATGCAACTTGAACCGATGCCAGAAAGCGACGAGTATCGATGCTGGTTGTCGCAGAACGAGCAGGAGGAACTGATCGATCACCTGTCGGAGAAGCCTCAGCGCCATCCCCCCCCCCCCCCCTCCCTCCCCCCCCCCCCCCCCCCCCCCCCCCCCCCCCCCCCCCCCCCCCCCCCCCCCCCCCCGCTCCGGTCGGACGAACTCCAGTGGGTACGAACGGACAGCATCCGCCGGCTCGACACGGAGCCCGAGGCGTACAAGCTGCGCGTCCGCGGCGGCAAGACCGGGTACCGCGAGGCGCCGGTCTCGACGAAGATGAAGGAGCAGATGGTGATGCTCAAAAACGCTCGCGGGATCCGGAAGGACGACGAACTGATCCAAGCGACGGGTCGGACCGTTCGCCGCTGGGTCAGTCGGGCCGGCGAGGAGCTGGCAGAGAAGCTCGAGGACGACGACTGGTGCCACGTTTCTCCGCACGATCTCCGGCGCACCTGGGCGACGACGACGTACTACGCACTCGACTCGCACTACGCCGTCGATTGCATCATGCGCTGGGGAGGCTGGTCTGATCGAGACACGTTCGTGAACAACTATCTGGGCCGTGAGACGGACGAACTCGCGGTCGAGATGATGGACGAAGCCAACCTCAGATAGACATGTCCGAGAAAGCACCAAATCTGACGGAGGACAACGACGACGTGCAAGATCCCGAGTGGGAGGTCGGAATCAGAGCGTACGGCCCCGACGACGAGCCCGGCGAAGCTCGCTGGGAACACTACCACCCGCGGGCCTCCGACGAGGAGACAGCCGAAGAGAAGGCCGTCGAGATGGCCAAGCGCGGCATCGACTCTATCATCGGCATCAGCGACTCCTACGAGGTCTATCAAGTCGCTGGCCCGTTCGACGTGGAGGACTCAGCATGAGCTTCAGCGAGCAAGAACTTCGGCGGAAAGAGCGGCTGACGGTCGTACAGGATGGCGAAGAGACCGAGGTCTTCAACTGGGTCAACGTCAACCAGCCGGCGATCGTTCGGGGCCACAACCCGGTCGTGGACACGTACGACGCCCAGATCGGGGCTGGCGATAGCTCGATGCACCCCGACGCGGTGACGCACTGGGTCGCCGAGGAGCTGCGCGACGAGTTCAATATCGATCCGGAGGACCACGACATCGAGGTCATCGACCCGACTGACGAGGAGGTCGGTGTCCTATGACGGGTGCCGACTCAGCACCAAACCGGGACGGTGGTGACCGATGAACGCGAACCAATACGACTGGAACGTCCAGGTCCACCTCGGCGGTGTCACGTTCGAGGGGCCGGGTATGGAAACCAGGGCGGAAGCCGAGGCAATCAAAGGAATCGTCGAAGAGAGTAGCGAGGTTGACGAGGTCGAGGTGTTCCGTCAATGAGCGGCACTGGCTCCACGATCCCCGCCTGTCCGGAGTGCAAACTCGTGCTACAGGAGACGGACGACGGGCTCGCTTGCCCGGAATGTGGCCGTTCATTCCAGCCGGAAATGGACCGTCCCGACTCCGGGCCTTCCCGGACACAGGAGAACGAACAATGAGCTTAGGCAACGACCCGCGGAAAGTCTCGCGAGAAGAACCGGAGCCGAAAGAATGCCGCTACTGCGACGGACGCACCTACGACCCGAAGCGCGTCTGTCCCGACTGTCGCTACGAGGGAGCTGGCCTATGAACCTGATAGAGTACCTCAAAGAGAACAACGACCTCCGCGGCGTCTATCACGTCGACTGCGGCGAGTGCGGCGCTGACGCCCATATCGTCGGGGCGAACCGCTTCAAGGAGAGCCACGACGACGCGACGTTCTGCCCGTACTGCGGCGCGGAGGCGGACGACGAGACGGTCCTACTGATCGACGAGCACGAACAGGCGGAGAAGTTCGACCCGAACTACGAGCCATGAACACTACTCCGAACGCCTACGAACAGGCGAAGGAACGCGCGCGCGACGACCTCGATCGCCAGGAGCTGGCGAACATGGTCTACGACCTCCCGTGCGTTATCGAGCTCCTCGTCGACGGCGAGGACGAGGACTGGCGACCGACGACTATCACGGTCGGGTTCGAGGACGACGCAGGTCGCGGGACCGAGGACGTCGCAACGATCATGCGGCGGGCCGGGTGGGCGTTCTCCGGCGCGACGTTCTCCCCCTACAACCGACTCCGCTTCGAGGAGCGCGAGGGTGGGACCGGTCCCACGCATGAATCGGTTGGTGGTACCGATGAGTGAGCCAAAGCAGACGAAGAATGTCGGCACGATCGCGGAGCCGCCGAGCCCCTCGTCGGTCGACGACCTTGAGCTCGTGCGCGAGCGAGAGAAGGCACCGATCAATGAGTTTCTGGAACAGCGCCATCCGCTCGGCGGTGTCCCCGGCTGGAAAGCGTGCTTCTCCGCTCGGTATCGCGGTAGCATCGTCGCCGTGGTGGTCGTCGGTCGCCCGGTCGCTCGCATGGCGGACGACGGGACGGAGTTGAGCATCACGCGCTACTGTCGCCGCGACGACCGCCCGGCGAACACGGGCTCGTGGCTCATCGCCCGCGCCCGCGATTGGGCTCGCCTGGAGGGCTTCGATACGTTTAGCGCCAATTCAGGCGTCGCCGGGAACTACGGAACAGTCTACGAGGCAGCGGGTTTCGAGTGTACCCAAGTGAGGCAGGCGGACGGTTCCGGCTGGCTCTCCCACGGCGAGGACCGCGACACGTGGGAGGACTACGAGAGGCGGAAATGGGTGTATCAGCTCAGGCCCGACAACACTCCCGTTCCGGACGGTGATAGCGATGAGTAACCCGCCGCGCTGCGGAAACTGCGGTCGCTTCGGCGGCGTTCGCTACGAGTGGCGCGGCCCGTCCTACTGCGAGGTGTTCCACTGCGACAACTGCGGCCCGAAGGGGTACGAGTACGACCCGTGGGCCGAGGCAATCGCCGAGATGGACGACGACGAGATTCACGAGATGCTGGAGGGATCGGCATGACGACCGTACTGGAAAAGGACCTCTACGAGTTTTCGCTCCACGAGCGGACTGTCGAGTGCGAGGAGTGCGGCGCGGAGGTCGAGCAGGACCCGGAGAGCGACGAGATGGAGGAACCGCACTGGCGGCGGGAGGAAAGATACGAACCGTTCAACGACGTGTTTCACGCGCTCTGTGATAGCTGCTACGCGGAGGAAGTGAGCGCGATAATCGAGGGGTCCGAGAACGGCGGAGGGTCGGACGGGGGTGAGCAGTAGTGCCGCCGGACCGGATCGGCGAGCGTGCGCAGTGCGAGTGTGGCTCTCGGACGTGGGTACTCATGGAGAGTGCCAGCGGCGGACTCACCGCCCGGTGCGTCCACTGCGAGCGGATGGGTATCGGCACGTCAGACGACTGGACAGCGGAGGATTTCGTGGAGGTTCCAGAGTATGAACGATAGCACTCCGAAAGCAGACGATCGCGTAGATTCGCTCCACCGGCTACAAGAGAGCGCAGTGTCCCTGAGCATCGCCGGGGTTGTCGCTTCAGCACTTGAGAGGCCGTGGGAAAACAAGGCGGAATATCCGTCTCTGTACCCGGCGTACTCACATAAAGTATCGGAGGGCTGCGAACGATGACCGGAACTATGCCCAAATCAGACGGTGTTAGCCCACCCAACATGGCTGCCGCCACTCGGATAATGACGCTAGCCCTGGTCTTTCACCTCTGGATGGGTGAGATGGGCTACTTCGAGCGGGGTGGTAAGTTGGCTGGGGTAATGATGATCGCCGCGTTGCTGGTAATGATGGCGCCGGCTATTGAGGTAACCGTAAAGCGACTCTGGAGGGTGTTCGAATGACCGGAACAAACAGCGAAGCGGACTGGCTTCAGCGCATCAGGATTGCTTTCCGACTAACACCGGTTGCGTTGATGGTTGCGACGATGTACGTGGTCGCCGTTGCGCCGGTCAGCATCTTCCGAGACGAGGCCGATCGTCCGCTCGACTACCTGGCCGGTGTAGTCGGCATGATGTTCTGGGCGGTGGCTGCGGCGATGCTGCTGGGTGAGATATGACCATCGTGGGCCGCACGCGAATCACCCGGACTGATGCAACGCTGGCGGCCTCGAGGCTAATCACAGCGGAGTTCTCGTGAGACTGTTCTGGATAGTTGCACTTGCTACCAGCTACGGGTGCAGTCCTCGGAGTGGAGATCGTCACCAGCGTCAAAATCGGCCCTGTTCTGGATCCGTCGACGACGATCGTCGTTGACAGCGAGCTCGAAGGAGAACAGTCGGGATCAGCGGGTTCTCTTCGCCGATCAACTCGACCCGGGGTCGCGCGCGCCCGCGCGGGCAACGCTCACGCGCAAATATAATGGAAAACTGAGTATGGTGTGTGCGTTGCGGGCGCGCTATGCGCTCGCCACTTCGTCTGGAATCTCGACATCGGGATCCTTCGCCAGGACCTTCTTGACCTTCTTCGCCTTTCTGGCGCTCAACTCGTATTCGAATTCGATGAGATCCGGGTCGATGTAGGGCTGCTTGTTTCCTGGGTTGATTGAGATGAAGTCCTGTATTCCAGTGTCCTTGATGTCCGAGACGACGTCTTTCAGACTGTGCGATGAGTCTTCGACATCCCCGTCGTCATCGCTGCTGTCGATCCGGTCGATCTTATGCTGCTTGTCGAGTTCCCTAAACGACTTCCAGAGGTCTGTTCCTTCCAGATCTGGGAACTTGTCCTTCATGTCGGCAGCGGGCCAGGAGCCCGTTTCGTTCCGCTTGTCAATCGACTCTCGACTATATCCGCGAACAGCACCTCGTGATGGGATATAGAACGCGTACTTCGCCCTCCGCTCTTGAAGCATCGTAGGAACAATTTCCCAGTCTTGAAAACCGAGAAAATAGACGTTATTCTTCATCCTGACGTCCAACAGGTCCTTTTCCAGATTCTTCTGATCTGGGTCCATTGCATCCTTCTTATACATCACCCGAGCAGCGTCCATACTGCAAATCGCCGATTCTTCAGGGCGGTTTGACAGCGCCTGCTTGAATTCGTCCCGGCCACCCCAGACGATCGTGTCGAGTACGGATTCTGGCGTAGGCTCGACACCACGTACCTGCTGATATATCCAGATTGATTGGAGGATAAATGTCGACTTACCCATCCCCTCGTCACCGATAATCGGAATGACTGCATCGAAGTCTTCCGTGATTTTGTCTCGATACAACCGTTCGTAGTACCGTCGAGTAGGTTCTAAGGGCTTCATGGTTACATCCTTATGCCGGAGTTACTGACGCGACTATGCTGGAACAGGATAGCGAGGAGCAGGACGTGGCCGACGGCGACGTATCCAACAGCGATGGTCAACAGGAACCACGTCATTCGAACATGTCCTTGACTGATTCGTCGATGGGATCGAGCGCTTCTTCCTGCTTCTCGCTCCGGCCGGCAGCGAGGTAGCCAAGCTCGAGCCCAGCCGTGTTGAGGTCCTGGACGAACTGCTCGAGCCAGTCGGGACACTTGCGATGGAGCTGGACGCGCCGAAGCTCCTCAAGATAACCCCGCTCGACGTCGTCGGCACTACCCTCCCATCGACTGAGAATCTCGTCGTACTCCTTGACCGACTCGCGATCGCGTTCCATATGCTGCTTGAGCAGTATTGCCGGGGCAAGCATCTGGGATCCGGCCCGTGATGCGAGTTCGGCACTGACACGGGCGTCCTCAACGTGCGCTCGCTGAAGTGTGGCCCAGGCGTCGGTCGCGTCTTGTATCGACTCAGCAATCCGCCGACTGACGGATTGGTAGTCACTATATCCCTGCCAGCGCGTGCTCACTCCGCGTTCCTGATCGTCGCTCATGCTACTCATGAGGATGGACTTCGAGGAAGGCCGGGCCGTCGTCAGGGTTCACGAACTCGACGGAGACCTTCGTTCCCTTCTCGTTGGGAAACGGTTCGGGGTCAAGATTTGAGGATATCGTCAACCGCGTGTTGTCCTCGTCGCCGGTAAGTTTGAACGATCCAACAATCTCCGCTCTGGTCCAGTTTGCTGGCGGCGGTGTGATGTCGCCATATGTCTAATCGTCTAGGAAGCGATTAAAAAACCACCAGCAAAGCATAGCTAATCGGTTAATCGGCAATAGAACACCTATCAATTCCCCGAACTAATTATATGTTAAGACCTCGCTGTGGTGAGTAGGTGGTGACGAAAAATACCCCACATGTTTAACAAACTAAGCAAGCTGACCCCGGACGACGACCGCGCACAGGGTAACCTCACAAGCCTCATCATCGGTGTTCTGATCAGCGCAATCGTCGTCATTCAGGTGTTCATCCCGACCGTCAACGATGCGGTTGCGTCCTCGAACGCAAGCGGGACGACGCAGACGATCCTCGAGCTGCTGCCGCTCTTCGGCGCGCTGCTCGTGATGATCGCGCTGGCCGCACCGCTCATGCGCCGCATCTAACGGGGTCACATCATCATGGCAACGAATGTAGCTCGTGTCGCGATCGTTGCGGTGATAGCCGTCGTTTTAGTGAGTCCATTCATCAGCGTCGTCGACTCGAACGTTGGCGAGCAGAGTGTCGCCAACGAGTCAGTGACGGCTGACGTCGGCAACTACGTCGAACTCGACGGCTACCAGCTGGTCGACGGCTCGGTAACCGTCGAAGCAGAAGATGGGACCTCGTACTCCGAGGGATCGGACTACGAAGTGGACTACGAATCGGGCGAGTTGCAGGCCCTCAGCGGCGGTAACATCTCCGACGGAGAGAACGGTCTACACCAGTTACGACTACGAGAGCACCAGCGGAACGACGACGACGATCGCGGGACTGCTCCCGCTGTTCCTCGCACTGCTCATCCTGGTCGTGCTGGCGAGAGCCGTGATGGACCGGATGTAGTCCCCCATCCCCAGAATTCCATGCTTTTAGTACCCGCAGTTACGATAACGCTGGTCGGCTTCGTCGTCTGGGGAGCCGGCTATATCTTCAACCTGAATGGTCTCGCGTCGATCGGTGCCGTGCTGGTCGTGGCAGTCGGCGCGATGGTGATGACTGAAGGCCTCGAGCAGCGCGACGGCAAGGTCGAGGAGCAAGTCGACTCGAACACGACGGAGATCTCGTACCAGACGTCCGAGATCGACTTCATCGGCAGCTTCAGCCTCGGATTCGTCTGGATGCTGCTCGGTGGCGTTTTAGTTATGCGAGGTGTCGATCCAGATGCCTAACAGACAGCCAAACCTCAACGAGACGGCAGACGACGGTCGCCCGCGCGACGGTCTGGACGTGTACGGCAAAGCAATCGACTCGTCGGAGGTCGACGAGTTCCTCGACGATAACAACCTCGGCCTGGGCTACTACGAGGACGGCGAGCGCTGGCAGCAGGTCGAGTCCTACCGCTACGGAATGTTCGGAGCGTCGGCGTTCGGCGACCGCATCATCGACCGTGCGGTGGAGGAAACCAAGCGCAAGCTCGCCCTGGAAGGCGAGGCGTTCTACGACGAGCGAGCAGAGACGCCGCGTGCGATCGAGGGCTGGGAAGATCTCGACGAAGACGACCGCGAGGAGAAGGATCGACGCCGGTTCATCGAGCGCAAGGGCGAGGAGATCTGGAAGGCCCTATCCGACGAACAGCGCCGAGAGGCGCTGGAGACGGCGACGGGCGTCGATCAGCGCTGGACGCCTCCCCACTGGCGAATGGTCGCGGTGCGGCACGAGACGTCGCGATCGCGCGGCGCTCGCCTGCTGGACAACCTGTTCGGGCGCGAGTCGGTAAAGCGGATCATGGACGAAACGGAGGACAAGGGCCGCTCGCTCCTCCGGAGGGATAAGTGATGGCGACCGAAGCAACAGACGGCTCTGACGTCGGTCCTGATCTCCCCGAAGACGTGACGCCAGCCGTCGACGAGGATCCAGACGAGGATCCTGACGTTGTTACACTCGACCCGCCGCGACTCAAGTCTCGGCTGGGGACGTTCGGAAAGGTCTGGAAACAGTACAAGCATCAGAGGAAGCTCCAGAAACTGGCTGGGAAGGGCTACGTACGCTGGTATCTCGTCGAGGACTCGTTCCCGTCGCCGAAGTTCGTCAAGCCCGAGAAGAAGGGCGGCGGCGTCAGGGAACTCGAGCACAACGGCCAGCGCTACCTGTTCCCCAGGGAGGCGTTCCTGCCAGATCGATCGACCGGGATGTGGACCGTCGTCCACAAGTCCGGGGAGCTGGATCCGATCCCACTCCACGACCCGACCGAGTACGCCCTCTCCGCAGACCAGGCCGAAGAGTGGCTCAACATGCGCGTCACGAGCAAGGCTCCGTCCCTGTTCGACCGGATCGACATGGACAAGTCCGACGTGATGACCTACCTCATCGCCGGGATCATCGCGCTGGCAGTCCTCCAGGGGATGTTCGGCGGTGGTCTGCCATGAGCACCAGACGTTCCGAGTACTCCGTAATCCAGAAGCGTGGGCAGTACGGCAAGGAGGAGATCGTCTCGGCGGACAGCCTCGAGGAACTCCGCGAGAAGATCGAGGCCATGGGAGGTGAATCATGGGACTGAGAGAGAAGCTCCGTAACGCTGCCGGTCACGGGCGCGACGCCGCGAGTCGTGCCGGCAACCAGGCACGACGGCAGCTGTCCGATCTCGAACTCAGGCAGATGGCCGCGGAGCTAGACAGTGGCTCGGGAGGTCGGTCTGATCCTCCCGAGGACGAGGCCGAGCGGATGTTCGCCCGTGCGGAAGAGAACGCCTCAACGGCCGCACCGGTCGACGCGACACTGGTCCCTGGACGACCCGAACAGGTCGAGCACCTGGCCGCCGGGAACGGCGGTGACGGTGAAATGGAGTCGTTCGTTCACAGCGACGGGCCGGGATTCGAAGCGACCAGCGATGACAACGACCTGGACATGGAATCGTTCGTCGTCAGCGGGGGCGACGACGATCGCGAGGACAGCGACGACCCGATGACGTTCGACTCACCGTTCTGGGGAGGTGACGAGTGATGGTTGCTGGAGACGAGGACGGTGACGGGATGGTTGACAATCCCGGATTCTTGTCGGGTCATGAAGACGAATCGTCTGAGAGCGGATCTGGCTCGACCAGCAGCGGCCCTGACGATGGCAATGGGTCGACCACCGATAGCAGCCCGGCTCCGTCGCCCTCGCAATCACGTGGAGCACCAATGCCGACTGATCCCATCGACCGATCGACGCAGGACTCGTCTCGGAACGACAGCGTCGGAAACGAGGATAGCGGGGGATCCAACGGCGGTAGCAGCTCGGAACCATCACCCTCACAGTCTCGCGGAGCACCGACGCCGTCCGATCCAGTCGACCGGTCGACACAGGACTCGTCTCGAAACGACCGGAACGGGGACGAGGACAGTGATGAGTCCAGCGGCAGTAGCAGCTCGGAACCATCACCCTCACAGTCTCGCGGAGCACCGACGCCGTCCGATCCGGTCGACCGGTCGACCCAGGAAACGGAGTCCGAAATGGACGATCCGGTGTCTCGCGGACAGCCGTCCCCGTCGGAGTCCAGAGGCGTTCCGGATCAGACGGCCGACCAGTCGTCGCCATCCGCGCCGGAGATCGACCGGGCACGAGAGGCCGAAGATCGACTCCCGGACAGTGATCAGGGGCTGGAAACGTCGGAACCAGACCGATCAGACGTCGGAACCGAGAGTCCGACCGACTATCAAGCCGACGCGGCGGTCACGTACGAAGACACCGACCTCTCAGATAGTCAGGTCCGAAACATCTTCAACCGCGCCCGGGATCAAGCGGATCCGGGCGACGACATCGCACTCGCTGAGACGCCATCCGGCGATATCGCTGCCTACGTCGGTCCAGAGGCAGAGCAAGCCGCAGCGGCCGCACGCGAACAGCGCGCAGCCGAATCGATTACTTCCCAGCTGTCGGAGCGTGGGCTGGAGCGGGGCGACGACTTCGTGCTGGAGGAGACTGACTCCGGGATTCAGGCCGACATAACGCCCCAGTACTACGAAGAACAGGCAATCGAGCAGTCGGACACGCTCCAGTCTCCGGAGGACGTTCGGGTAGTCCAGGAGGGCGACCAACTCAGCGTCGAGGTCACCGAAACCGGGCAGGCCCGCGCAGAGCAAGAGCGCCTCGAGGAACGGGATCAGGCGCGTATCGCGGCGATTCAGGGGCTCCAGAGCCAGACCGACGAGAACCTGACGACTGATGACTTCGACGTCCAGATCGTCGACGGGAACGTCCAGGCTGGGCTCACAGAATCGGGCCAGGAGCGGGTGTTCGGCGAGAATGATCAGCAGTCACCGACGCCCCAGAATCCACAACGCAGCCAGCAGCGCGACCCGGAGCAGCAGATCATCGCGCAGCTGGAAGACGAGACTGGGATGGACGTCACGCGCGAGGACGTGGAGTTCGAACGCGAGGGTGGCCAAGTGACGGGCCGGCTCACGCCAGAAGCTCAACTCGATGCCCAGCAGACCGGTCCCGAGCGCCAGTTCTTCGGGGTCATCGAAGAGGCGACCGGCGTCGAAGGGCAGACAGAGCAGTCGATCGCTCAGACCATCGAGGATGCGTTCTGGATCCCCGGCGAGCCCGTCCGAGAGACGCGACAGGAAGCAGCGAACACGGTCCGCAGTGGGGTCGACTGGGTGACTGACGGGTTCGATACCGTCATCGAGAACGCTGACCAGCAGGCGGAAGACATCACGTCAGACGTGCCGTCTGGAGATCTCGGACGTGCATCCGCGGCTGTCGGCGTGACTGGCGTCGGAACGGGCGTGGGAACCGGAACCGGCGTCGGAACGGGCTTCGGGACTGGGACAGGCCTCGGCACTGGTGTCGGCGGTGCTGGCGGGACCAGCGTCGGTCTGGGCGGCGCGGCGGCTGGTGCCGTCGCCATCCCGGCACTCGCCGCCTACGGAGAGTTCTCCGACGACGGAGAGCTTCAGCCGGGGGACGCCGTCGAAGACCGGACCGAGGTCCAGGTGCCCGACCAGCAGGAGCAGACTGGCGAACTTCAGGTGCCCGAGAACCAGCAGTCAACTGAGCAGGAACTCCCGATCCGAGATCCGACGGTCACCTCTGAGATTGGGATTCCCGATCAGCAGGACCAAACTGATCCGCAGACGATCCAGACAGAACAGATCGTCATCGGCGAAGTCGGTGAACAGACTGGAGACGATGTCGTCGAGATCACGGAAGAGGACCTCGTCGACGATCGCATCTCGGAGCAGCCTGGAAATCGTGCCCCCGGGCAGCGGATCAATCAAGAGCGCGGTTCCGGAATCTCGGACCTCTACAGGCAAGGACAGCAGCGCGAAGTGACTGAGCAAGATGAACCAAGCTTCCAAGAACGAAACCTCCCGTCGCTCGTGGTCCCGGGAGAGAGCGCAGCTGAGCAGTCGTCGCAAGAAGCACAGCAGAGGTCAGATGAAGCGAGCGAACGACAAGTCCAAGAGGCAGATGAGTTAGCGGCTCAGCAGCCCGATATCGGCCAAGGAATCGGTGTCGGACCAGAGACCGGCGTTGGAGAGGGATCGACGGGTAGAGCAGATCCTCTGTCGCGACCCGGCGTCGGATCGCTGCCGCTGTTCAGAGAAGATGCCCGGACCCGCGGTTTAGAAGCTCTCGATACGGCTGCGGTTGCACAGCCTGCTCTGGCACAGCAACTCAGTAATCCGTTCGAGTCTCCTCCTGAGACAGGCCAAGGGTTCCAACAGCCCGATGAGTTCCCGAATCCGAACCAGTTCAGCAACTCCCGGAACCGACGCCGCAGGCCCCGTGATTTCGAATTCAGCGGCGCGGACGGGCCGGACCGGGGTGACGATCCGTGGTCTGCCAGTGGTGGAAGTTCGGGCAACTCGCTCACAACGGGCTGGTTCCAAGAGACGGTCGTCTCGACGGCACTCGGCCCAGATCCCGAGGCGGCCCGCGCCCCCGATCCGGAGACGCTCGAGGGCCAGCCACTCGGTCTCCGGCTGACGGGCGAACTGCCGACGGAGGCACAGGTGACCGGCGACGCGGAGACGCGCGAGGCGATCGCCGACGCCGAGGACCTGTTCACCTTCGGCGGCGACTCGAGCGAAGGAGGGTTCTGGGATGGACGTTTTTGAAGTCCCGTTTGCGCTCCTGACGTTCCTCGGGCTGGTCGCGATCGCGCCGGTCTGGTTCTGGTACATCAACAACTTCCAGACCGTCGATAGCCTGAGCCCGGAGTCAACGTTTCTGGTGAACATTACGTTCCCGCTGCTGGCGTTGCTCTACCTGGCATCGTGGCTCGAGGGTGGTCCGGCATGATGAACGACCGCGCGGCAATCCAACTGACGGATGCCATCCTGGCGTTATTCACGCTCGTCGCAATCCTCGCGATGGCACCGTTCTTCAGCAAGTTCACGTCGATGGCAGCGTCGGAAGCGGATCCGTTCAGCAGCCTGCTCCTCCAGATGACGATCCCGATCCTGCTGATCGGACTGATCCTGTCGATCGGCGCAAGTGCTCGACGAGGAGGGTAACCATGGACGACAGAGCCAGGATCACGGTGCCCGACGTCGCAATGTTCCTCGGCGCGATAGCGATGGTCGGAGCGCTGTATCCAGTTTTCGCGGCCGGCCTCGAGGATAATCTGGGCCAGATGGATCAGGGGACGATCTACCTGTTCCGTCTGATGCTGCCGCTGATGGTCCTGGTCATCTTCGGGCTCATCTTCAGGAAAGCCGCCGCGGGGGGTCGACGATGACGGACGACAGCGCGCCGAGGGCCAGGCTCGGCGTGTACGTCGTGATCGCACTCCTGCTGACGGCCGGCGTCGTCGCTGCGGCGGCCGACTACTGGACTCCGACGCGGAACGTCCCGCTCGGTCACGACGACGGGACGGACGTGATCGTCCAGTGCGAGTGCGAGGTCGACATGAGCAACTTCACGCGCGGGTCGACGATCGTGGTGAACTCCACGGCCGGGAACGCGACCGTCGACGGTGCCGCGGGGACGCGCGCCCGACTCGACAACATCGAGGGGTCGTGGACGACGGTCTCGGAAGTCGACGCCAGCACGGGAGACATCTCGATCAACCCGTCGGACAAGCAGCGCGTGACGGTCGGAGGTGGCCTCGACTCGATCGAGTGGCAACCCGAGAGCGCGACCGAACTGGACGACGGGACTGTCGACTTCCGGTACTCGGCGACCTCGTCGGCGAACGTCTCGATCGGCGGCCTCCCGGGCGACACTGACGTCGCGGCAATCGACGACCAGTCGGACGAGATTCTGGCGACCTCGACGACAAACGCGGACGGACGGGCAACGTTCCAGGGTCTGTCCAGCGGTGACCACGACATCCGGATCCGGAAGACGCCGGAGACGCTGTATATCAGGGACGAGCAGACCAACGAACTGCTTGATAACGTCTCTGCCGAGATTCGGTTCTACGTCGACGATAAGGAGTCGACGGAGGTCGTTGAACGGCAGTCCTCTGATGGGACGGTCAACTTCACCGGCCTGCCGAGCGACGCGCAGTTCGTCGCGCTAGTCGACGCGGATGGATACCTCCCACGACGAGTCTACGTCGAGTCGCTCTACCAGCAGCAGGACATGTTCCTGCTGAACGAGTCGGCCGAATACAACTCGAAGGTCTTCGAGTACAGCGATTACACTGGCCGATTCGGAGCAGACAATACGGCACTCCTCGTCCAGCGAGCGATCAACGGATCGTGGAGGACTGTCCAGGGCGACGTGATCGGATCGACGGGTGAGTACCGCGTCCAACTGGCGAATAACGTCAGGCATCGGCTCGTTGTCCTCAACACGGAGACTGGCGAGCGAATGGTCCTCGGTCCATACACTCCCATTGCGGACGGCGCACAGCAGATTCGGGTCCACGCCGACGGCGAGATCGAGATTCGCGACGTCGGGCCGATCGTCAACAACAAGCCGATGCTCGGGGTCGTCCCGGCGGGCCAGACGGACGTCACGGTCGACGTCCGCGAGCTCGACGAGTCGGTGTCGTCGTTCAACGTGACGGCGATTCGCGAGAACGAGACGAACTCGACGGTACTCGCGAACGACTCGGCGACAGGGGCCGGGAGCCTGACGCTCTCACTTGACCTCAGCAACATGAGCGACAGTACACTCGTGGTCAAGACCCAGTTCGAGATGGACTCCGGCAGAAGCGGGACCAGATACCGGAATTACTCGATCAACCGGCAGTTCGAGAATCCGAACTCGCTACTGAGCGTCGCAGGTGACGTGCCGTCGTTGCTGCCTGCTGGCGACGTGGCGGCGTTCCAGACGATGGTGTCGGTCCTGCTGTCGATCCTGATGGCGGGCGCTGTGGCGACCAACTATCGTCTCTCGTCGGAGTCGATCGGGCTGGTGGTCGTGCTGGTGCTCGCGGCGTTCAGCGTGATCGGCTGGGTACAGTACGGGCTGGTCTTCGCCTCGAGCGTGGCGTGGATCAGCTTCACCGCGCTCAGGAGGGGGATCTAACGATGCGGTTCTCGCACGTGATCCTCACGTACTTCGTGATCGGCGCAATCATGTGGGGTGGCGGTGCGATCATGTGGGACTCGGCTGGTGTCGGGGGCTTCATCATCGACGACCCGACGACCGGCGGCGTAGACGCCAACGAGTCGACCGCGGACGATCTCGAAAATATGGGTGGACCGATCCAGCAGTCGCTTCAGCAGCTGGGTGGTCCACTTCTGGCAGTTTGGAACTTCATCGTCAAATTGATCGGCTACGTGTTCTGGCCGATTACAGTCCTCCAGAGCGCGAACGCACCGCCGCGCGTGACAGTCCTGCTCGGCGGGTCGTTCTCGATGGCGTTCATCGGAGCGACTGTCCGACTGATCCGGGGGAGTGCATGATGAAGAAACGAACCAAGCAGGCGGTGGCGGCCGCGTACGTGGTCGGAGTACTGATGCTGACTGTTGTGGCCCTCACGATGGGTGGAACGGCAGCAGCCGCCAACGACGCGCCATACTACGACAACGAGAGCACTGAGGTCGGAAACGAGACGTGGATGTCGGGCGTCACCGACGGATCGCTCTCGAGCATCCTCGACATGGCGACGAGGGTCGGTCCGTTCATCATCGGGAGCGGGTTCTCAGCCCAGGGCGGCGTCGGCAGTGCCGGCGTACTCCTGACCGGCCTGCTCGTCGGTGGCGTGATGGCGGCGTCCGGGTTCCGTGCAGGTGTCGGGACGGTCGCAGGTGCGGTGATCGCCGTCGTCGCGACGTTCGCGATGTTGACGGTCGGGATCGGCCCGACGTGGGCGTACCCGGTGACGCTATTCGTCGTCGGCGTCGTCGCCGCGACGGTCCTGTTGAGAGCCATCCGCTGACTACCCGCTCCCGATGACCCGGCAAATCGGCGAGGTTGCGGGTCACCCAACGAGACAACTATGACCGACGAAGATCCCAACGAACTGCGACAGCGAGTTCGCGAACAGGAGGAGCGAATCGAGCAGCTGGAGAGCATGGTCAAGCGGATGATGCCGAACCGGCGAGACGTACTGAAGGCCGGCGGAGCGGCGGCAGGCGCTGGTCTGCTCGGCTTCGGGGCTGGAACGGCATCCGGATCGGATACGTCCTCACGTCGTGCCGGAGCGCCGGGCGACGAGGTCGACGTCTACCTCGACGAACTGAAGGATCCCAGCGGGGATGTCGTCGCCGACGTCGACGATACGGGCGCAGTCGAATTCCTGCGACCGGTCAGTGTAGAAGAGATGGCCAACGGATGGTTCTATGCTGGCGCGTACGATGGGTCTGATCCTGACAGTAGATTAGATAACGCGCTATCTGACGCTCCGAGCGAAGGGAGTCTTATCTTTCTTGAGCCGATGGAATATTCTTCTAATCGATCATTCGGTGGTATTACGCTGGTCGGTACAGGGATCAGATATCAAGATTCAACATACGTAACTGGGGATTGGACAGTCTCTGGGCCTGAGACGGCTGTTGAACGGGTCTGGCTGGGCGGCTCAATCACAGTCGATCAGCCTGATTGTTTACTCACTAAGATCCGTGGCAACGGTTCGATAACATTTAGCTCTGGAACCTCGGGTGGTGTGGCGGATACGATAGTGGGGGTGCCAGTGACAGACAACGGATCAAACACCATTGGCACTACCTCATAGTGAGAAATACTGGCCGGCTGTTTCAGTCGAGATAGTCGCGAATCTTTAGCGGGATCACGACGACTCCAGGAAGGAGCGAGGCGAAGATCCAGACGGGAGGATCAGATATCGGTGCGTTCTGGATCTGTCCGATAGAGCCAATCGTCACCTCCTGTAGCGTGGCGTTGTTGCTCGCTCGCCAGCCGGACAGGAATCCAACGACGAGCAGCAGCAAGTGAATGTAGGCGTCGAGGAGATACTCAGAAAGCGAATCCCAGTTCTCCATCATGGCTCGGCGTAGAGAACGCTCTCGGCTGCACAGAACTCGGTAGCGTAGCCGTGTGAGTTGAGCAGCCCCTCGCACATCGTCCGTGTCGACTCTCCGACCCGCTCGTCGGAGACGTCGACGACGATCTCGCAGTCGAGATCGACAGTCCCGGCGAGGACTTCTGGCTCTGCACCCTCGGCTTCGACCTTGACCAGATCCGGGTTGTATCCCCACTCGTCGACCATCGTCGTGACGGTTCGACCGTCGATCGACGTGGTGTCTCGAGCAGTGGTTCCTCGATCGAGACCGAGAGCAGAGGACTCGGGCCATCCGTGGCGAGGTCCATCTCGACAGGTTCGTCCGAGTGCCACGCGAGACGGCCGTCTACGTCCACTCTCTCGCCGACGTTGCGTCGGAGGCAGGTGGCGTTCCGTGGATCCGGTTCCACAGCGAGGATCCGCTCGTGATCGTCCTCGAGGCTGGTGGCAAGCTCGCCGATGAAAGCGCCAACGTCGACGACGTGGTCTCGGTCGCTATCGTGGAACTCGGTCGGAGTGGCACCGAAGTACTTCTCTCGAGTCCGGGTCAGTGGATCCGCGCCGATGTGTGAGAGTCGGAGTGCATCGTGCGCACGCGGCACGATCCAGTCCCGACCGTCGCGGTCGTGCTGGAGTCGCCAGGTGCCGTCTGCAAGTCGTCCAAGGCGATGTGGTGTGCGGAGGTTGAAGATCCTCGCGAACGCCGGCTCGGGGACGGCCTCGACGGCCGCCATTGGGTAGTTCCCCTGAAGAGCGAGCTGTCTGGCTTTCGAGACGCTCATGCCAGTAGGGGCGACGTATCTACCTATCAACCCCCATTCAAAGCCCAACTGGCTGTTGATCGGCGGTAGTATTGCGGTTGCAGTGCGGTAGCCGGACCGAGCGCCAGCGAAGGTCCGGGTGTATTTGAAATTCGTGCCCTTAGGTACACGCCCTAAAGGGGGTATGCCCAGCCGACGACAAAGCGCGACCAACAGCCCACCGTAGGCGTCGAGAGAACTGGTAATATTTCAGCAATAAAACGGCTGGAACGCGGTTGCCTTTATAAAATAAACAGGGGGCTGGATAGTGATGCCTCTATCCTGTCGGGCGTCAGCCGCTCTTATTCACGTTCCCGTCAGGCGTGCCAGTAAACGAAACTGAATCGTAGGGGTCGCCCCCGCCCTTCCTGAGGATGCTGCCGTCGACGACGATCTGCCAGCCCTTCCGGGGATTGCCGTCGCGGTCGACCCAGTCAATCAGGCCGTTCCTGATCTTCTCGGTGGGGATACCAGAGCCCTCGGCGGCCTCGAGCCCGGAGCGGAGAATCTTCATAAGCTCTCGCTCGCCGACACGCCGACCGAGCTTGAGGCGAATACGGTCTCGCTGGCTGTTGACAAGTTTGATCCCGTGGCGCTGCATCCACTTCTCAAGGGCAGAGGTGCCTTCGCCACGAAGCAGCGAATCCCGATCGACGACCTCACGAATCGCGTCTCCGGCCCATTCGGTCGTTTCGCGGACCTGCTCGAGGATATCCGTCGCGTGCTGGCGCGTAGCGTCGTCGATGAACTTGACGATCCCGTTGTCTGACTCCAGGAGCGCGGAGAACTTATCGAGGAGACGGTAGACAGCCGACGTGCTGGCGTCGGCGTTCTCGGCGAGTTCCTCGTAGTGCTGGTTCCCGCCATCGGTGAGGACCTTCGCGATCTCGAGGTCGGTATCGGTGACGTCAGCGCGAACGAACTCGCTTTCGACGTGATGCTCGGTTGCATCGCGGAGGTCAGGCAGCGGATTTGAGACGAGTTCGACCGCGTCGCCAGCGTTGCCGTCGAAGTAGGGATCTTCGTCGGTCCAGACGTCCGCGTCGGGCGTGACGGGAACGTCAGCCCAGTAGAGGATGTTGTGGACGGCCTCGTCGAGCTCAGAGACGACCTCGTCGCGCTCGTGCCAGTCGAGAGACTCGCCGGGGTGGTACTCACTGGAATAGGACATCTCGATCTTCGGATCGGCGAGCGGATCATCGTCGCGGTCCGTACTCTCTGAACGAACGTGGAATGGGTGATAGCACTTGAAATGCTTACCGTAGGACTGATCCTCAAGCAATAGGTCCCAAGTATCGGGATCGATCGCGACGCTCTGGTAGTGGCCCTCAATCTCCTCGTGGTCCCACTTGTACTCGCCACGGCCGCGCTGATCCTTTGCGAAGTCGGCAATCTCGTCGATGATGCCGCCGGACCCGGTCAGGTGATCCTGCGCGACAGCCCGATCGAGACGCCCGTAGCGTTCGAACTGGTAGATGCTGGAGTACGGGTGCGGATTTTCGTGGAAGTAATCCGGGTTCAGGCCGATGTGATCAGCGAGTGCCTGAAGCAACTCGAGCGACTCGTCGACTGAGAGGTTTGTCGTGATGGACTGGACGCGAATTGACTCCGGGCAGTCGTCAGGCATCGACTGGATCGGGTTCCCGGAGTGGACGTTCATCGCGTCGGGAAAGCCGGGCCGGAACTGGAAAACAGCGTCACGGTCTCCCCAGTCGTCGACAGCCTCGAGCTTGTACTGATATTCGTAGAGTCCGTCTTCGAACTCATCGGGATTCTCGGGATGGGCGAGCTGACCGTTCCAGTGCTTGGCACCGACGATCTCCCAAGTTTCGCCGCAGGCCTCGAACGGGCCGAGAGTCTCGTCGTGATCGGGCTCGAAGACACTGACGACGCCCCAGTACGGAGAGAGGCCGTGATCCTCCCAGAGAAGGTTCTGGCCCAGACCGTGAGTCTCGAGGCCGATCGGGTTCTCCTCCTCTACGATCATTTGTCGACCCCCCGTTGATCGGCCTCGCGATCAGCGAGATAATCGCGCCGACGCTTGATCTTGTCGCGGACGTCGCCATCGACGCCAAGGCGGCGAGCGACTGCGAGCCACGCGGCGGCGACCTCGGGCTCGCTGATGCCACGGATCCGTGGTGTCGGATCCATGTCCGTCTGCGGTGCAAGCCACCGAGCCGGGTCTTCTCCAATATCGGCCTTCAGCCGCGGGAACGGTGCGATCAACTTCCGCGACCTGTCCTCCGTCAGCGATGAGCCGTTGGTCGTCAGCGTCGTCAGGTGTGGGGATTCGCCCGACGCGGTCCCCCCACAGCGTTTGCAAGTGATCCCACTCGCAGTCCCGAATCGCGTCGGACGGTTCGGTAGCTGGAACGAGCGAACGTGGCCACTCACTCTGGCGATCGGAAAGCGCAGCAGGAACGATGCCGTTCTCGCCTTCGTATCCTTCGTGAGAGTAGCGGATGACGTAGGGCTCGGTGGGGTGAGCGTACCGGATCTGAAGCATCCGGCCGCCGTACTCGGTCGCCGCGCTGACGGCGTAGACGCGGGGTTTCTGGCCGGCGTCGGCGTCGACACCGTGCTCGATCCACGACTGGGGGATCGGGTGGAACTCCCAGTCGTCGACCTCGACAGGCCAGGTCACTGCTGCTCACCTCCGTCGGTGACGGGAGCATACTGCCGGTCGGCCCTGTACTCGCTCTGGCAGTCAGCGCAGAGGTCCAGATGATGCTGGTTGATCCGGATCTGGATCTTGTGCTGGTCGGGATCGATATCATCGCCGCAGTCGTCACAAGTGAGGCGGCCACCGTCGGCAGCGACCTCGGGTGATCCCTTTAGCAGCGGATCCTTCTCAGGCTTGTAGGTACGACAGCCGACCCACGGGAGATCGTCGTCTCGACGAGGACATCCCTCGTAGTGACCGTACTCGATAGGCTTGTTGGGCGACTCAGTGCAGCGTGCGAGGCAGCGCGGACAGATGAACTCCGAGTCCTTTCGGACTTCCGTGTGGCCGGTGTCGCCGATAACGGACTCGGAGCTCACGGCCGACACCTCCCTTCGTCGAGAGCAGGACAGCTTTGCTCTCCGTCCTCGATGGTGCTCCCGCAGAACTCACAGATGAGCGGGAGGGGCTGGTCGTGAGACCGGCGAGTCCGGCTCACGCCGACCACCTCCCGAACGCACCGCTCTGGAGTGGCGGAGTACAAGCGGCAAGAAGCGCCGCTTTACTTTTATACGGAGTGGGGTCGGAGGGGTATCGGTATTTCGACTTTCCGTCACTTTCTTGTCGATACGACGAGCCGTTCGACTGCCGGTTGGGGTTAGTCCTGATCATCGGGATCGAACTCCAGTCGGTCGACAAACTCCCGACGACGCTGCTCGAGCCGCTCAACGTCGTCGGCCTTGTCGTAGTAGCGACGGAGCGTATCAGGGTCAGAGTTGACGCGCTCCGCCACGGCCTCGTAGGAGAGGCCACTGTTCAGCTGCCAGGTGATGCTGCCCGTACGCACCTGATGGGGAGATCGGGAGGACGGGCAGCTACTGGCAGTGTTGCGCGCGGTCCAGTCGCAAGACCGCGGATCCTCGTCGTGCGGGCACGGAGCAGCCGCGCACGGAATCGTAGCCTGGTAAACCCAGGTCTGGAGCGTCGACGCCGCCGGGCGTCCCTGGCGACCAGACAGTAGCGGATCGCGACCGTGCTCGTCGCGCTTGTCGTAGCGGACGCCCTCCAGGTAAGCGTCGATCACCTCGCACACGGGGTCCGGAACAGCGACTGGACGCTCGCCGTGCTCCTTCTTTTTCAGCGGCGTCGACGGCAACCGGTGGCGGAACCAGAGGATCTGGTCGTCCGACCGGTAGTCGTCGAGATCGAGCGCTCGGAGGGCACCAAGCCGCGCACCCGTGAACCAGGCCAGTTCCAGTGCGACGTGACGCTCGCTGGCGTACTCAGTCGGCGAATCACGGTAGTGCTGGATTAGCCGGAACGCGCGATCGGCGTCGAGGCGGACGTCGGAGGTCTCCTCGCTCTGCTCCAGCTTCGGGATGTTGACCTTGTAGGGCAACATCTCGTCGACGGCCTCGATGCCGGCGGCGTACTCGAGGAAGACCTTGCACGCCGCCATCTGGCCCTTGATCGTCGTTGGAGCGAGGTCCTGCCCCTGCCGGAACAGCTTGAACTGCTCCAGGTGCCAGCCCGAGAGGTCGCCGACGGTCTCGATCGCCTCCTGGTCCTCGGCCCACTCGACGAACTGGCGAAGGCGGGTCTCGTAGTCGCGGAGCGTCTCGTCCGTGTAGTCGAGCTGCTTCGCGTCGAGGAACATCTCGTAGACCTCGCGGACCGACAGCTCACTCGGATCCTCGACGGGCGCACTCAAGCGCGACCACCTCCGCACTTCGACCACCCGCACTCGGGGCAGAACGGGCAGCCGCCCGACGGGTGGATGTGCTCGCTCCCGCAGTCCGGGCACTCGTTCATAGCAGCACCTTTTCGACGAGGTGGCGGGGGATCCACGTGTCAGCAGGCGAGCGCAGGCGAACGCACTCGTCGTAGATCTCGACGTGAACGTCCTCTGACCGTGTCGGAGTCGACGAGTCCCGGTGGTCGTAGTAGTAAACCGTCGCACCGTCCAGTTCTCGGAGGGGCTGGCGCTCGACGTGACCGCCGTCGGTGGCGATCTCCTCGACACGCTCTGGCTCGACGACGCCAGCGCGCACGTAGATGTCTCGCAGGTGGTCGCGATGCTCGTCGGTGTCGGGGAAGTCTGTCATGGTGAGTAGTCGAAGGCTTACTTCTCCGAGCGCGTGCCCGCAAGGCTCAGCGGTGGCGCGCGCGTCGGCATCGATGCCGTCAACAGCCGCTCCACAAACGGGACATAACCCGTAAGTAATCGATGACTGTGAAGCGGCCTTTCGTGGGGTTTGAAGACCCTGGAGTTCTATATTTCGCATCGTTGTAGTCGCGATCAACGCGGCGCCCGTGCTGCCACACGGGCGTCGACTCTTTTCCGCAACGACGCCCCGAGGAGCTCCGCGTCGATCGTAGTGACCCAATCATGGTTCATTGGATATAAATATTGGGCTATCTTTGGACCAAATAGAACCATTATATCAGGATCATGAATGCTATCGAAGACGCTTTTGACTGGCTTTTTGGCCAAGACAGTATGGGCCGTCTCCGGGCAGACTGGATGACTGGGAGTGACGATCGTATTCTGGAGTTCCTCGAAGACACGGGGGCCGGCCACAGTCTGCGCGGGATTGAGAACAACTTCGCGGAGAGGGGCCAGTCCATCTCCTACACTACTCTCAAGAGAAGAATCCCCAAGTTGGAGGAAGCTGGCTTGATCTATGAGATCGAAGGAGAGGGATCTTACTATGCGATTACTGAGAAAGGAGAGGACTATCTCCGCGAGGAGGAGGATCTCCGCGACGAACCCGAGCCTCACGTCTGACTGTCTTCGGATCACGCGGAACCCCTCCCGTCGAGATCGCTGTCGTAGGGGCCAGCGGGCGTGTGGAGCTCGACGTCGTCGCGCTCGTAGAGCCGACCAGTCTTCTGATCTCGGAGTTCGTCGAACGAGGCATCCACTTCAGGAATCCGAGCGCAGGCGGCACACCAGAAGTGGTGGTTCGTCGGCTCCCAGTCGTGGTGGCCGTTCGGACAGGTCCACTGCCACCGATCGTAGTCGTCTTCGAGGTTGATGCGCTCCTTCTGGGACATAGACAGGAGCGACCGAGGATAGCCTATGTAAAAGTGGAAATCCTTGTACGCGTAGTGAAAGTGAAAGTGGTAACCAGACTGGCTTTATCTGTAGATATAAGGTAGAAGAGAAACAGATGGGTGGCATGATCAGATCGATCTGGTACAAGCTTCGGGCGATACTACTTGCCCCGTTATGGTTGATCCGCCATTACGCACTCGCGATTCTCGCATTCCTACTGGTGTTCGGTGCAGTTCTGTACTACCTTGGAGGTCTGTAGGGACTGACCGAGAAGGACGTGGTGCGGAAACTAACTTTATAGAATCTGGTCCCCTTCAGGCAATATGGTCGACGTTGAAGGGACTCTCGCGTATGCTGCTGTCTATCTGATTGGATTTATCATAGCACCATATCTGCATGAGGGCAGTCATTGGGCTGTCGGTAAACTCGGGGATACAGGCCCGGAAGTCGACTGGCGGATCGCAAGAGGGCTTGTGCCGCAGGCTGTTCGCCATAAAAGAATAGAGACGATTGACGGCGCGATAATACGGCTTTCTGGTCTGTCTATATTCCTTTGGCTACCCCCATGGATTCTTTCGCTGGGAATCTTAGCTGTAGAGATCAACCCGCTGACGGTTCTGATTGTATTACTACCGTTTCTCGTAGTTTTTGGAATGGCGACAGAGAGTGATGTACTTGCAGTTCGCAGTCCTGAAAAGTATCGAGAACGCTCAATAGACGACGAACTTCCCGCGGATCCCGTGTTTAGTGTTAAAGTAGTGTTTGGCGTTCTACTGGTCAGTATGGTGTACGTGATGCTTCTGCACTAACTGAGTCACCTATCCGTAGTACTGTCCGTCTATCATCCTTCTCGGCCGAGTTTCGTTCCTCAATCTCCGTCTGAACCGCCTATCGGCGCTCACGAGTTAGCTTTGAATGGGGCTTTATGACCGATTTGCCGCCCATATCTGGTAGACCGGCTATCAGAAATGCAACTTGAACCGATGCCAGAAAGCGACGAGTATCGATGCTGGTTGTCGCAGAACGAGCAGGAGGAACTGATCGATCACCTGTCGGAGAAGCCTCAGCGCCAGCTGGCCGTGCGCGGGATGCTCCACGGGCTCCGGTCGGACGAACTCCAGTGGGTACGAACGGACAGCATCCGCCGGCTCGACACGGAGCCCGAGGCGTACAAGCTGCGCGTCCGCGGCGGCAAGACCGGGTACCGCGAGGCGCCGGTCTCGACGAAGATGAAGGAGCAGATGGTGATGCTCAAAAACGCTCGCGGGATCCGGAAGGACGACGAACTGATCCAAGCGACGGGTCGGACCGTTCGCCGCTGGGTCAGTCGGGCCGGCGAGGAGCTGGCAGAGAAGCTCGAGGACGACGACTGGTGCCACGTTTCTCCGCACGATCTCCGGCGCACCTGGGCGACGACGACGTACTACGCACTCGACTCGCACTACGCCGTCGATTGCATCATGCGCTGGGGAGGCTGGTCTGATCGAGACACGTTCGTGAACAACTATCTGGGCCGTGAGACGGACGAACTCGCGGTCGAGATGATGGACGAAGCCAACCTCAGATAGACATGTCCGAGAAAGCACCAAATCTGACGGAGGACAACGACGACGTGCAAGATCCCGAGTGGGAGGTCGGAATCAGAGCGTACGGCCCCGACGACGAGCCCGGCGAAGCTCGCTGGGAACACTACCACCCGCGGGCCTCCGACGAGGAGACAGCCGAAGAGAAGGCCGTCGAGATGGCCAAGCGCGGCATCGACTCTATCATCGGCATCAGCGACTCCTACGAGGTCTATCAAGTCGCTGGCCCGTTCGACGTGGAGGACTCAGCATGAGCTTCAGCGAGCAAGAACTTCGGCGGAAAGAGCGGCTGACGGTCGTACAGGATGGCGAAGAGACCGAGGTCTTCAACTGGGTCAACGTCAACCAGCCGGCGATCGTTCGGGGCCACAACCCGGTCGTGGACACGTACGACGCCCAGATCGGGGCTGGCGATAGCTCGATGCACCCCGACGCGGTGACGCACTGGGTCGCCGAGGAGCTGCGCGACGAGTTCAATATCGATCCGGAGGACCACGACATCGAGGTCATCGACCCGACTGACGAGGAGGTCGGTGTCCTATGACGGGTGCCGACTCAGCACCAAACCGGGACGGTGGTGACCGATGAACGCGAACCAATACGACTGGAACGTCCAGGTCCACCTCGGCGGTGTCACGTTCGAGGGGCCGGGTATGGAAACCAGGGCGGAAGCCGAGGCAATCAAAGGAATCGTCGAAGAGAGTAGCGAGGTTGACGAGGTCGAGGTGTTCCGTCAATGAGCGGCACTGGCTCCACGATCCCCGCCTGTCCGGAGTGCAAACTCGTGCTACAGGAGACGGACGACGGGCTCGCTTGCCCGGAATGTGGCCGTTCATTCCAGCCGGAAATGGACCGTCCCGACTCCGGGCCTTCCCGGACACAGGAGAACGAACAATGAGCTTAGGCAACGACCCGCGGAAAGTCTCGCGAGAAGAACCGGAGCCGAAAGAATGCCGCTACTGCGACGGACGCACCTACGACCCGAAGCGCGTCTGTCCCGACTGTCGCTACGAGGGAGCTGGCCTATGAACCTGATAGAGTACCTCAAAGAGAACAACGACCTCCGCGGCGTCTATCACGTCGACTGCGGCGAGTGCGGCGCTGACGCCCATATCGTCGGGGCGAACCGCTTCAAGGAGAGCCACGACGACGCGACGTTCTGCCCGTACTGCGGCGCGGAGGCGGACGACGAGACGGTCCTACTGATCGACGAGCACGAACAGGCGGAGAAGTTCGACCCGAACTACGAGCCATGAACACTACTCCGAACGCCTACGAACAGGCGAAGGAACGCGCGCGCGACGACCTCGATCGCCAGGAGCTGGCGAACATGGTCTACGACCTCCCGTGCGTTATCGAGCTCCTCGTCGACGGCGAGGACGAGGACTGGCGACCGACGACTATCACGGTCGGGTTCGAGGACGACGCAGGTCGCGGGACCGAGGACGTCGCAACGATCATGCGGCGGGCCGGGTGGGCGTTCTCCGGCGCGACGTTCTCCCCCTACAACCGACTCCGCTTCGAGGAGCGCGAGGGTGGGACCGGTCCCACGCATGAATCGGTTGGTGGTACCGATGAGTGAGCCAAAGCAGACGAAGAATGTCGGCACGATCGCGGAGCCGCCGAGCCCCTCGTCGGTCGACGACCTTGAGCTCGTGCGCGAGCGAGAGAAGGCACCGATCAATGAGTTTCTGGAACAGCGCCATCCGCTCGGCGGTGTCCCCGGCTGGAAAGCGTGCTTCTCCGCTCGGTATCGCGGTAGCATCGTCGCCGTGGTGGTCGTCGGTCGCCCGGTCGCTCGCATGGCGGACGACGGGACGGAGTTGAGCATCACGCGCTACTGTCGCCGCGACGACCGCCCGGCGAACACGGGCTCGTGGCTCATCGCCCGCGCCCGCGATTGGGCTCGCCTGGAGGGCTTCGATACGTTTAGCGCCAATTCAGGCGTCGCCGGGAACTACGGAACAGTCTACGAGGCAGCGGGTTTCGAGTGTACCCAAGTGAGGCAGGCGGACGGTTCCGGCTGGCTCTCCCACGGCGAGGACCGCGACACGTGGGAGGACTACGAGAGGCGGAAATGGGTGTATCAGCTCAGGCCCGACAACACTCCCGTTCCGGACGGTGATAGCGATGAGTAACCCGCCGCGCTGCGGAAACTGCGGTCGCTTCGGCGGCGTTCGCTACGAGTGGCGCGGCCCGTCCTACTGCGAGGTGTTCCACTGCGACAACTGCGGCCCGAAGGGGTACGAGTACGACCCGTGGGCCGAGGCAATCGCCGAGATGGACGACGACGAGATTCACGAGATGCTGGAGGGATCGGCATGACGACCGTACTGGAAAAGGACCTCTACGAGTTTTCGCTCCACGAGCGGACTGTCGAGTGCGAGGAGTGCGGCGCGGAGGTCGAGCAGGACCCGGAGAGCGACGAGATGGAGGAACCGCACTGGCGGCGGGAGGAAAGATACGAACCGTTCAACGACGTGTTTCACGCGCTCTGTGATAGCTGCTACGCGGAGGAAGTGAGCGCGATAATCGAGGGGTCCGAGAACGGCGGAGGGTCGGACGGGGGTGAGCAGTAGTGCCGCCGGACCGGATCGGCGAGCGTGCGCAGTGCGAGTGTGGCTCTCGGACGTGGGTACTCATGGAGAGTGCCAGCGGCGGACTCACCGCCCGGTGCGTCCACTGCGAGCGGATGGGTATCGGCACGTCAGACGACTGGACAGCGGAGGATTTCGTGGAGGTTCCAGAGTATGAACGATAGCACTCCGAAAGCAGACGATCGCGTAGATTCGCTCCACCGGCTACAAGAGAGCGCAGTGTCCCTGAGCATCGCCGGGGTTGTCGCTTCAGCACTTGAGAGGCCGTGGGAAAACAAGGCGGAATATCCGTCTCTGTACCCGGCGTACTCACATAAAGTATCGGAGGGCTGCGAACGATGACCGGAACTATGCCCAAATCAGACGGTGTTAGCCCACCCAACATGGCTGCCGCCACTCGGATAATGACGCTAGCCCTGGTCTTTCACCTCTGGATGGGTGAGATGGGCTACTTCGAGCGGGGTGGTAAGTTGGCTGGGGTAATGATGATCGCCGCGTTGCTGGTAATGATGGCGCCGGCTATTGAGGTAACCGTAAAGCGACTCTGGAGGGTGTTCGAATGACCGGAACAAACAGCGAAGCGGACTGGCTTCAGCGCATCAGGATTGCTTTCCGACTAACACCGGTTGCGTTGATGGTTGCGACGATGTACGTGGTCGCCGTTGCGCCGGTCAGCATCTTCCGAGACGAGGCCGATCGTCCGCTCGACTACCTGGCCGGTGTAGTCGGCATGATGTTCTGGGCGGTGGCTGCGGCGATGCTGCTGGGTGAGATATGACCATCGTGGGCCGCACGCGAATCACCCGGACTGATGCAACGCTGGCGGCCTCGAGGCTAATCACAGCGGAGTTCTCGTGAGACTGTTCTGGATAGTTGCACTTGCTACCAGCTACGGGTGCAGTCCTCGGAGTGGAGATCGTCACCAGCGTCAAAATCGGCCCTGTTCTGGATCCGTCGACGACGATCGTCGTTGACAGCGAGCTCGAAGGAGAACAGTCGGGATCAGCGGGTTCTCTTCGCCGATCAACTCGACCCGGGCGCGCGCGCCCGCGCGGGCAACGCTCACGCGCAAATATAATGGAAAACTGAGTATGGTGTGTGCGTTGCGGGCGCGCTATGCGCTCGCCACTTCGTCTGGAATCTCGACATCGGGATCCTTCGCCAGGACCTTCTTGACCTTCTTCGCCTTTCTGGCGCTCAACTCGTATTCGAATTCGATGAGATCCGGGTCGATGTAGGGCTGCTTGTTTCCTGGGTTGATTGAGATGAAGTCCTGTATTCCAGTGTCCTTGATGTCCGAGACGACGTCTTTCAGACTGTGCGATGAGTCTTCGACATCCCCGTCGTCATCGCTGCTGTCGATCCGGTCGATCTTATGCTGCTTGTCGAGTTCCCTAAACGACTTCCAGAGGTCTGTTCCTTCCAGATCTGGGAACTTGTCCTTCATGTCGGCAGCGGGCCAGGAGCCCGTTTCGTTCCGCTTGTCAATCGACTCTCGACTATATCCGCGAACAGCACCTCGTGATGGGATATAGAACGCGTACTTCGCCCTCCGCTCTTGAAGCATCGTAGGAACAATTTCCCAGTCTTGAAAACCGAGAAAATAGACGTTATTCTTCATCCTGACGTCCAACAGGTCCTTTTCCAGATTCTTCTGATCTGGGTCCATTGCATCCTTCTTATACATCACCCGAGCAGCGTCCATACTGCAAATCGCCGATTCTTCAGGGCGGTTTGACAGCGCCTGCTTGAATTCGTCCCGGCCACCCCAGACGATCGTGTCGAGTACGGATTCTGGCGTAGGCTCGACACCACGTACCTGCTGATATATCCAGATTGATTGGAGGATAAATGTCGACTTACCCATCCCCTCGTCACCGATAATCGGAATGACTGCATCGAAGTCTTCCGTGATTTTGTCTCGATACAACCGTTCGTAGTACCGTCGAGTAGGTTCTAAGGGCTTCATGGTTACATCCTTATGCCGGAGTTACTGACGCGACTATGCTGGAACAGGATAGCGAGGAGCAGGACGTGGCCGACGGCGACGTATCCAACAGCGATGGTCAACAGGAACCACGTCATTCGAACATGTCCTTGACTGATTCGTCGATGGGATCGAGCGCTTCTTCCTGCTTCTCGCTCCGGCCGGCAGCGAGGTAGCCAAGCTCGAGCCCAGCCGTGTTGAGGTCCTGGACGAACTGCTCGAGCCAGTCGGGACACTTGCGATGGAGCTGGACGCGCCGAAGCTCCTCAAGATAACCCCGCTCGACGTCGTCGGCACTACCCTCCCATCGACTGAGAATCTCGTCGTACTCCTTGACCGACTCGCGATCGCGTTCCATATGCTGCTTGAGCAGTATTGCCGGGGCAAGCATCTGGGATCCGGCCCGTGATGCGAGTTCGGCACTGACACGGGCGTCCTCAACGTGCGCTCGCTGAAGTGTGGCCCAGGCGTCGGTCGCGTCTTGTATCGACTCAGCAATCCGCCGACTGACGGATTGGTAGTCACTATATCCCTGCCAGCGCGTGCTCACTCCGCGTTCCTGATCGTCGCTCATGCTACTCATGAGGATGGACTTCGAGGAAGGCCGGGCCGTCGTCAGGGTTCACGAACTCGACGGAGACCTTCGTTCCCTTCTCGTTGGGAAACGGTTCGGGGTCAAGATTTGAGGATATCGTCAACCGCGTGTTGTCCTCGTCGCCGGTAAGTTTGAACGATCCAACAATCTTCCGCTCTGGTCCAGTTTGCTGGCGGCGGTGTGATGTCGCCATATGTCTAATCGTCTAGGAAGCGATTAAAAAACCACCAGCAAAGCATAGCTAATCGGTTAATCGGCAATAGAACACCTATCAATTCCCCGAACTAATTATATGTTAAGACCTCGCTGTGGTGAGTAGGTGGTGACGAAAAATACCCCACATGTTTAACAAACTAAGCAAGCTGACCCCGGACGACGACCGCGCACAGGGTAACCTCACAAGCCTCATCATCGGTGTTCTGATCAGCGCAATCGTCGTCATTCAGGTGTTCATCCCGACCGTCAACGATGCGGTTGCGTCCTCGAACGCAAGCGGGACGACGCAGACGATCCTCGAGCTGCTGCCGCTCTTCGGCGCGCTGCTCGTGATGATCGCGCTGGCCGCACCGCTCATGCGCCGCATCTAACGGGGTCACATCATCATGGCAACGAATGTAGCTCGTGTCGCGATCGTTGCGGTGATAGCCGTCGTTTTAGTGAGTCCATTCATCAGCGTCGTCGACTCGAACGTTGGCGAGCAGAGTGTCGCCAACGAGTCAGTGACGGCTGACGTCGGCAACTACGTCGAACTCGACGGCTACCAGCTGGTCGACGGCTCGGTAACCGTCGAAGCAGAAGATGGGACCTCGTACTCCGAGGGATCGGACTACGAAGTGGACTACGAATCGGGCGAGTTGCAGGCCCTCAGCGGCGGTAACATCTCCGACGGAGAGACGGTCTACACCAGTTACGACTACGAGAGCACCAGCGGAACGACGACGACGATCGCGGGACTGCTCCCGCTGTTCCTCGCACTGCTCATCCTGGTCGTGCTGGCGAGAGCCGTGATGGACCGGATGTAGTCCCCCATCCCCAGAATTCCATGCTTTTAGTACCCGCAGTTACGATAACGCTGGTCGGCTTCGTCGTCTGGGGAGCCGGCTATATCTTCAACCTGAATGGTCTCGCGTCGATCGGTGCCGTGCTGGTCGTGGCAGTCGGCGCGATGGTGATGACTGAAGGCCTCGAGCAGCGCGACGGCAAGGTCGAGGAGCAAGTCGACTCGAACACGACGGAGATCTCGTACCAGACGTCCGAGATCGACTTCATCGGCAGCTTCAGCCTCGGATTCGTCTGGATGCTGCTCGGTGGCGTTTTAGTTATGCGAGGTGTCGATCCAGATGCCTAACAGACAGCCAAACCTCAACGAGACGGCAGACGACGGTCGCCCGCGCGACGGTCTGGACGTGTACGGCAAAGCAATCGACTCGTCGGAGGTCGACGAGTTCCTCGACGATAACAACCTCGGCCTGGGCTACTACGAGGACGGCGAGCGCTGGCAGCAGGTCGAGTCCTACCGCTACGGAATGTTCGGAGCGTCGGCGTTCGGCGACCGCATCATCGACCGTGCGGTGGAGGAAACCAAGCGCAAGCTCGCCCTGGAAGGCGAGGCGTTCTACGACGAGCGAGCAGAGACGCCGCGTGCGATCGAGGGCTGGGAAGATCTCGACGAAGACGACCGCGAGGAGAAGGATCGACGCCGGTTCATCGAGCGCAAGGGCGAGGAGATCTGGAAGGCCCTATCCGACGAACAGCGCCGAGAGGCGCTGGAGACGGCGACGGGCGTCGATCAGCGCTGGACGCCTCCCCACTGGCGAATGGTCGCGGTGCGGCACGAGACGTCGCGATCGCGCGGCGCTCGCCTGCTGGACAACCTGTTCGGGCGCGAGTCGGTAAAGCGGATCATGGACGAAACGGAGGACAAGGGCCGCTCGCTCCTCCGGAGGGATAAGTGATGGCGACCGAAGCAACAGACGGCTCTGACGTCGGTCCTGATCTCCCCGAAGACGTGACGCCAGCCGTCGACGAGGATCCAGACGAGGATCCTGACGTTGTTACACTCGACCCGCCGCGACTCAAGTCTCGGCTGGGGACGTTCGGAAAGGTCTGGAAACAGTACAAGCATCAGAGGAAGCTCCAGAAACTGGCTGGGAAGGGCTACGTACGCTGGTATCTCGTCGAGGACTCGTTCCCGTCGCCGAAGTTCGTCAAGCCCGAGAAGAAGGGCGGCGGCGTCAGGGAACTCGAGCACAACGGCCAGCGCTACCTGTTCCCCAGGGAGGCGTTCCTGCCAGATCGATCGACCGGGATGTGGACCGTCGTCCACAAGTCCGGGGAGCTGGATCCGATCCCACTCCACGACCCGACCGAGTACGCCCTCTCCGCAGACCAGGCCGAAGAGTGGCTCAACATGCGCGTCACGAGCAAGGCTCCGTCCCTGTTCGACCGGATCGACATGGACAAGTCCGACGTGATGACCTACCTCATCGCCGGGATCATCGCGCTGGCAGTCCTCCAGGGGATGTTCGGCGGTGGTCTGCCATGAGCACCAGACGTTCCGAGTACTCCGTAATCCAGAAGCGTGGGCAGTACGGCAAGGAGGAGATCGTCTCGGCGGACAGCCTCGAGGAACTCCGCGAGAAGATCGAGGCCATGGGAGGTGAATCATGGGACTGAGAGAGAAGCTCCGTAACGCTGCCGGTCACGGGCGCGACGCCGCGAGTCGTGCCGGCAACCAGGCACGACGGCAGCTGTCCGATCTCGAACTCAGGCAGATGGCCGCGGAGCTAGACAGTGGCTCGGGAGGTCGGTCTGATCCTCCCGAGGACGAGGCCGAGCGGATGTTCGCCCGTGCGGAAGAGAACGCCTCAACGGCCGCACCGGTCGACGCGACACTGGTCCCTGGACGACCCGAACAGGTCGAGCACCTGGCCGCCGGGAACGGCGGTGACGGTGAAATGGAGTCGTTCGTTCACAGCGACGGGCCGGGATTCGAAGCGACCAGCGATGACAACGACCTGGACATGGAATCGTTCGTCGTCAGCGGGGGCGACGACGATCGCGAGGACAGCGACGACCCGATGACGTTCGACTCACCGTTCTGGGGAGGTGACGAGTGATGGTTGCTGGAGACGAGGACGGTGACGGGATGGTTGACAATCCCGGATTCTTGTCGGGTCATGAAGACGAATCGTCTGAGAGCGGATCTGGCTCGACCAGCAGCGGCCCTGACGATGGCAATGGGTCGACCACCGATAGCAGCCCGGCTCCGTCGCCCTCGCAATCACGTGGAGCACCAATGCCGACTGATCCCATCGACCGATCGACGCAGGACTCGTCTCGGAACGACAGCGTCGGAAACGAGGATAGCGGGGGATCCAACGGCGGTAGCAGCTCGGAACCATCACCCTCACAGTCTCGCGGAGCACCGACGCCGTCCGATCCAGTCGACCGGTCGACACAGGACTCGTCTCGAAACGACCGGAACGGGGACGAGGACAGTGATGAGTCCAGCGGCAGTAGCAGCTCGGAACCATCACCCTCACAGTCTCGCGGAGCACCGACGCCGTCCGATCCGGTCGACCGGTCGACCCAGGAAACGGAGTCCGAAATGGACGATCCGGTGTCTCGCGGACAGCCGTCCCCGTCGGAGTCCAGAGGCGTTCCGGATCAGACGGCCGACCAGTCGTCGCCATCCGCGCCGGAGATCGACCGGGCACGAGAGGCCGAAGATCGACTCCCGGACAGTGATCAGGGGCTGGAAACGTCGGAACCAGACCGATCAGACGTCGGAACCGAGAGTCCGACCGACTATCAAGCCGACGCGGCGGTCACGTACGAAGACACCGACCTCTCAGATAGTCAGGTCCGAAACATCTTCAACCGCGCCCGGGATCAAGCGGATCCGGGCGACGACATCGCACTCGCTGAGACGCCATCCGGCGATATCGCTGCCTACGTCGGTCCAGAGGCAGAGCAAGCCGCAGCGGCCGCACGCGAACAGCGCGCAGCCGAATCGATTACTTCCCAGCTGTCGGAGCGTGGGCTGGAGCGGGGCGACGACTTCGTGCTGGAGGAGACTGACTCCGGGATTCAGGCCGACATAACGCCCCAGTACTACGAAGAACAGGCAATCGAGCAGTCGGACACGCTCCAGTCTCCGGAGGACGTTCGGGTAGTCCAGGAGGGCGACCAACTCAGCGTCGAGGTCACCGAAACCGGGCAGGCCCGCGCAGAGCAAGAGCGCCTCGAGGAACGGGATCAGGCGCGTATCGCGGCGATTCAGGGGCTCCAGAGCCAGACCGACGAGAACCTGACGACTGATGACTTCGACGTCCAGATCGTCGACGGGAACGTCCAGGCTGGGCTCACAGAATCGGGCCAGGAGCGGGTGTTCGGCGAGAATGATCAGCAGTCACCGACGCCCCAGAATCCACAACGCAGCCAGCAGCGCGACCCGGAGCAGCAGATCATCGCGCAGCTGGAAGACGAGACTGGGATGGACGTCACGCGCGAGGACGTGGAGTTCGAACGCGAGGGTGGCCAAGTGACGGGCCGGCTCACGCCAGAAGCTCAACTCGATGCCCAGCAGACCGGTCCCGAGCGCCAGTTCTTCGGGGTCATCGAAGAGGCGACCGGCGTCGAAGGGCAGACAGAGCAGTCGATCGCTCAGACCATCGAGGATGCGTTCTGGATCCCCGGCGAGCCCGTCCGAGAGACGCGACAGGAAGCAGCGAACACGGTCCGCAGTGGGGTCGACTGGGTGACTGACGGGTTCGATACCGTCATCGAGAACGCTGACCAGCAGGCGGAAGACATCACGTCAGACGTGCCGTCTGGAGATCTCGGACGTGCATCCGCGGCTGTCGGCGTGACTGGCGTCGGAACGGGCGTGGGAACCGGAACCGGCGTCGGAACGGGCTTCGGGACTGGGACAGGCCTCGGCACTGGTGTCGGCGGTGCTGGCGGGACCAGCGTCGGTCTGGGCGGCGCGGCGGCTGGTGCCGTCGCCATCCCGGCACTCGCCGCCTACGGAGAGTTCTCCGACGACGGAGAGCTTCAGCCGGGGGACGCCGTCGAAGACCGGACCGAGGTCCAGGTGCCCGACCAGCAGGAGCAGACTGGCGAACTTCAGGTGCCCGAGAACCAGCAGTCAACTGAGCAGGAACTCCCGATCCGAGATCCGACGGTCACCTCTGAGATTGGGATTCCCGATCAGCAGGACCAAACTGATCCGCAGACGATCCAGACAGAACAGATCGTCATCGGCGAAGTCGGTGAACAGACTGGAGACGATGTCGTCGAGATCACGGAAGAGGACCTCGTCGACGATCGCATCTCGGAGCAGCCTGGAAATCGTGCCCCCGGGCAGCGGATCAATCAAGAGCGCGGTTCCGGAATCTCGGACCTCTACAGGCAAGGACAGCAGCGCGAAGTGACTGAGCAAGATGAACCAAGCTTCCAAGAACGAAACCTCCCGTCGCTCGTGGTCCCGGGAGAGAGCGCAGCTGAGCAGTCGTCGCAAGAAGCACAGCAGAGGTCAGATGAAGCGAGCGAACGACAAGTCCAAGAGGCAGATGAGTTAGCGGCTCAGCAGCCCGATATCGGCCAAGGAATCGGTGTCGGACCAGAGACCGGCGTTGGAGAGGGATCGACGGGTAGAGCAGATCCTCTGTCGCGACCCGGCGTCGGATCGCTGCCGCTGTTCAGAGAAGATGCCCGGACCCGCGGTTTAGAAGCTCTCGATACGGCTGCGGTTGCACAGCCTGCTCTGGCACAGCAACTCAGTAATCCGTTCGAGTCTCCTCCTGAGACAGGCCAAGGGTTCCAACAGCCCGATGAGTTCCCGAATCCGAACCAGTTCAGCAACTCCCGGAACCGACGCCGCAGGCCCCGTGATTTCGAATTCAGCGGCGCGGACGGGCCGGACCGGGGTGACGATCCGTGGTCTGCCAGTGGTGGAAGTTCGGGCAACTCGCTCACAACGGGCTGGTTCCAAGAGACGGTCGTCTCGACGGCACTCGGCCCAGATCCCGAGGCGGCCCGCGCCCCCGATCCGGAGACGCTCGAGGGCCAGCCACTCGGTCTCCGGCTGACGGGCGAACTGCCGACGGAGGCACAGGTGACCGGCGACGCGGAGACGCGCGAGGCGATCGCCGACGCCGAGGACCTGTTCACCTTCGGCGGCGACTCGAGCGAAGGAGGGTTCTGGGATGGACGTTTTTGAAGTCCCGTTTGCGCTCCTGACGTTCCTCGGGCTGGTCGCGATCGCGCCGGTCTGGTTCTGGTACATCAACAACTTCCAGACCGTCGATAGCCTGAGCCCGGAGTCAACGTTTCTGGTGAACATTACGTTCCCGCTGCTGGCGTTGCTCTACCTGGCATCGTGGCTCGAGGGTGGTCCGGCATGATGAACGACCGCGCGGCAATCCAACTGACGGATGCCATCCTGGCGTTATTCACGCTCGTCGCAATCCTCGCGATGGCACCGTTCTTCAGCAAGTTCACGTCGATGGCAGCGTCGGAAGCGGATCCGTTCAGCAGCCTGCTCCTCCAGATGACGATCCCGATCCTGCTGATCGGACTGATCCTGTCGATCGGCGCAAGTGCTCGACGAGGAGGGTAACCATGGACGACAGAGCCAGGATCACGGTGCCCGACGTCGCAATGTTCCTCGGCGCGATAGCGATGGTCGGAGCGCTGTATCCAGTTTTCGCGGCCGGCCTCGAGGATAATCTGGGCCAGATGGATCAGGGGACGATCTACCTGTTCCGTCTGATGCTGCCGCTGATGGTCCTGGTCATCTTCGGGCTCATCTTCAGGAAAGCCGCCGCGGGGGGTCGACGATGACGGACGACAGCGCGCCGAGGGCCAGGCTCGGCGTGTACGTCGTGATCGCACTCCTGCTGACGGCCGGCGTCGTCGCTGCGGCGGCCGACTACTGGACTCCGACGCGGAACGTCCCGCTCGGTCACGACGACGGGACGGACGTGATCGTCCAGTGCGAGTGCGAGGTCGACATGAGCAACTTCACGCGCGGGTCGACGATCGTGGTGAACTCCACGGCCGGGAACGCGACCGTCGACGGTGCCGCGGGGACGCGCGCCCGACTCGACAACATCGAGGGGTCGTGGACGACGGTCTCGGAAGTCGACGCCAGCACGGGAGACATCTCGATCAACCCGTCGGACAAGCAGCGCGTGACGGTCGGAGGTGGCCTCGACTCGATCGAGTGGCAACCCGAGAGCGCGACCGAACTGGACGACGGGACTGTCGACTTCCGGTACTCGGCGACCTCGTCGGCGAACGTCTCGATCGGCGGCCTCCCGGGCGACACTGACGTCGCGGCAATCGACGACCAGTCGGACGAGATTCTGGCGACCTCGACGACAAACGCGGACGGACGGGCAACGTTCCAGGGTCTGTCCAGCGGTGACCACGACATCCGGATCCGGAAGACGCCGGAGACGCTGTATATCAGGGACGAGCAGACCAACGAACTGCTTGATAACGTCTCTGCCGAGATTCGGTTCTACGTCGACGATAAGGAGTCGACGGAGGTCGTTGAACGGCAGTCCTCTGATGGGACGGTCAACTTCACCGGCCTGCCGAGCGACGCGCAGTTCGTCGCGCTAGTCGACGCGGATGGATACCTCCCACGACGAGTCTACGTCGAGTCGCTCTACCAGCAGCAGGACATGTTCCTGCTGAACGAGTCGGCCGAATACAACTCGAAGGTCTTCGAGTACAGCGATTACACTGGCCGATTCGGAGCAGACAATACGGCACTCCTCGTCCAGCGAGCGATCAACGGATCGTGGAGGACTGTCCAGGGCGACGTGATCGGATCGACGGGTGAGTACCGCGTCCAACTGGCGAATAACGTCAGGCATCGGCTCGTTGTCCTCAACACGGAGACTGGCGAGCGAATGGTCCTCGGTCCATACACTCCCATTGCGGACGGCGCACAGCAGATTCGGGTCCACGCCGACGGCGAGATCGAGATTCGCGACGTCGGGCCGATCGTCAACAACAAGCCGATGCTCGGGGTCGTCCCGGCGGGCCAGACGGACGTCACGGTCGACGTCCGCGAGCTCGACGAGTCGGTGTCGTCGTTCAACGTGACGGCGATTCGCGAGAACGAGACGAACTCGACGGTACTCGCGAACGACTCGGCGACAGGGGCCGGGAGCCTGACGCTCTCACTTGACCTCAGCAACATGAGCGACAGTACACTCGTGGTCAAGACCCAGTTCGAGATGGACTCCGGCAGAAGCGGGACCAGATACCGGAATTACTCGATCAACCGGCAGTTCGAGAATCCGAACTCGCTACTGAGCGTCGCAGGTGACGTGCCGTCGTTGCTGCCTGCTGGCGACGTGGCGGCGTTCCAGACGATGGTGTCGGTCCTGCTGTCGATCCTGATGGCGGGCGCTGTGGCGACCAACTATCGTCTCTCGTCGGAGTCGATCGGGCTGGTGGTCGTGCTGGTGCTCGCGGCGTTCAGCGTGATCGGCTGGGTACAGTACGGGCTGGTCTTCGCCTCGAGCGTGGCGTGGATCAGCTTCACCGCGCTCAGGAGGGGGATCTAACGATGCGGTTCTCGCACGTGATCCTCACGTACTTCGTGATCGGCGCAATCATGTGGGGTGGCGGTGCGATCATGTGGGACTCGGCTGGTGTCGGGGGCTTCATCATCGACGACCCGACGACCGGCGGCGTAGACGCCAACGAGTCGACCGCGGACGATCTCGAAAATATGGGTGGACCGATCCAGCAGTCGCTTCAGCAGCTGGGTGGTCCACTTCTGGCAGTTTGGAACTTCATCGTCAAATTGATCGGCTACGTGTTCTGGCCGATTACAGTCCTCCAGAGCGCGAACGCACCGCCGCGCGTGACAGTCCTGCTCGGCGGGTCGTTCTCGATGGCGTTCATCGGAGCGACTGTCCGACTGATCCGGGGGAGTGCATGATGAAGAAACGAACCAAGCAGGCGGTGGCGGCCGCGTACGTGGTCGGAGTACTGATGCTGACTGTTGTGGCCCTCACGATGGGTGGAACGGCAGCAGCCGCCAACGACGCGCCATACTACGACAACGAGAGCACTGAGGTCGGAAACGAGACGTGGATGTCGGGCGTCACCGACGGATCGCTCTCGAGCATCCTCGACATGGCGACGAGGGTCGGTCCGTTCATCATCGGGAGCGGGTTCTCAGCCCAGGGCGGCGTCGGCAGTGCCGGCGTACTCCTGACCGGCCTGCTCGTCGGTGGCGTGATGGCGGCGTCCGGGTTCCGTGCAGGTGTCGGGACGGTCGCAGGTGCGGTGATCGCCGTCGTCGCGACGTTCGCGATGTTGACGGTCGGGATCGGCCCGACGTGGGCGTACCCGGTGACGCTATTCGTCGTCGGCGTCGTCGCCGCGACGGTCCTGTTGAGAGCCATCCGCTGACTACCCGCTCCCGATGACCCGGCAAATCGGCGAGGTTGCGGGTCACCCAACGAGACAACTATGACCGACGAAGATCCCAACGAACTGCGACAGCGAGTTCGCGAACAGGAGGAGCGAATCGAGCAGCTGGAGAGCATGGTCAAGCGGATGATGCCGAACCGGCGAGACGTACTGAAGGCCGGCGGAGCGGCGGCAGGCGCTGGTCTGCTCGGCTTCGGGGCTGGAACGGCATCCGGATCGGATACGTCCTCACGTCGTGCCGGAGCGCCGGGCGACGAGGTCGACGTCTACCTCGACGAACTGAAGGATCCCAGCGGGGATGTCGTCGCCGACGTCGACGATACGGGCGCAGTCGAATTCCTGCGACCGGTCAGTGTAGAAGAGATGGCCAACGGATGGTTCTATGCTGGCGCGTACGATGGGTCTGATCCTGACAGTAGATTAGATAACGCGCTATCTGACGCTCCGAGCGAAGGGAGTCTTATCTTTCTTGAGCCGATGGAATATTCTTCTAATCGATCATTCGGTGGTATTACGCTGGTCGGTACAGGGATCAGATATCAAGATTCAACATACGTAACTGGGGATTGGACAGTCTCTGGGCCTGAGACGGCTGTTGAACGGGTCTGGCTGGGCGGCTCAATCACAGTCGATCAGCCTGATTGTTTACTCACTAAGATCCGTGGCAACGGTTCGATAACATTTAGCTCTGGAACCTCGGGTGGTGTGGCGGATACGATAGTGGGGGTGCCAGTGACAGACAACGGATCAAACACCATTGGCACTACCTCATAGTGAGAAATACTGGCCGGCTGTTTCAGTCGAGATAGTCGCGAATCTTTAGCGGGATCACGACGACTCCAGGAAGGAGCGAGGCGAAGATCCAGACGGGAGGATCAGATATCGGTGCGTTCTGGATCTGTCCGATAGAGCCAATCGTCACCTCCTGTAGCGTGGCGTTGTTGCTCGCTCGCCAGCCGGACAGGAATCCAACGACGAGCAGCAGCAAGTGAATGTAGGCGTCGAGGAGATACTCAGAAAGCGAATCCCAGTTCTCCATCATGGCTCGGCGTAGAGAACGCTCTCGGCTGCACAGAACTCGGTAGCGTAGCCGTGTGAGTTGAGCAGCCCCTCGCACATCGTCCGTGTCGACTCTCCGACCCGCTCGTCGGAGACGTCGACGACGATCTCGCAGTCGAGATCGACAGTCCCGGCGAGGACTTCTGGCTCTGCACCCTCGGCTTCGACCTTGACCAGATCCGGGTTGTATCCCCACTCGTCGACCATCGTCGTGACGGTTCGACCGTCGATCGACGTGGTGTCTCGAGCAGTGGTTCCTCGATCGAGACCGAGAGCAGAGGACTCGGGCCATCCGTGGCGAGGTCCATCTCGACAGGTTCGTCCGAGTGCCACGCGAGACGGCCGTCTACGTCCACTCTCTCGCCGACGTTGCGTCGGAGGCAGGTGGCGTTCCGTGGATCCGGTTCCACAGCGAGGATCCGCTCGTGATCGTCCTCGAGGCTGGTGGCAAGCTCGCCGATGAAAGCGCCAACGTCGACGACGTGGTCTCGGTCGCTATCGTGGAACTCGGTCGGAGTGGCACCGAAGTACTTCTCTCGAGTCCGGGTCAGTGGATCCGCGCCGATGTGTGAGAGTCGGAGTGCATCGTGCGCACGCGGCACGATCCAGTCCCGACCGTCGCGGTCGTGCTGGAGTCGCCAGGTGCCGTCTGCAAGTCGTCCAAGGCGATGTGGTGTGCGGAGGTTGAAGATCCTCGCGAACGCCGGCTCGGGGACGGCCTCGACGGCCGCCATTGGGTAGTTCCCCTGAAGAGCGAGCTGTCTGGCTTTCGAGACGCTCATGCCAGTAGGGGCGACGTATCTACCTATCAACCCCCATTCAAAGCCCAACTGGCTGTTGATCGGCGGTAGTATTGCGGTTGCAGTGCGGTAGCCGGACCGAGCGCCAGCGAAGGTCCGGGTGTATTTGAAATTCGTGCCCTTAGGTACACGCCCTAAAGGGGGTATGCCCAGCCGACGACAAAGCGCGACCAACAGCCCACCGTAGGCGTCGAGAGAACTGGTAATATTTCAGCAATAAAACGGCTGGAACGCGGTTGCCTTTATAAAATAAACAGGGGGCTGGATAGTGATGCCTCTATCCTGTCGGGCGTCAGCCGCTCTTATTCACGTTCCCGTCAGGCGTGCCAGTAAACGAAACTGAATCGTAGGGGTCGCCCCCGCCCTTCCTGAGGATGCTGCCGTCGACGACGATCTGCCAGCCCTTCCGGGGATTGCCGTCGCGGTCGACCCAGTCAATCAGGCCGTTCCTGATCTTCTCGGTGGGGATACCAGAGCCCTCGGCGGCCTCGAGCCCGGAGCGGAGAATCTTCATAAGCTCTCGCTCGCCGACACGCCGACCGAGCTTGAGGCGAATACGGTCTCGCTGGCTGTTGACAAGTTTGATCCCGTGGCGCTGCATCCACTTCTCAAGGGCAGAGGTGCCTTCGCCACGAAGCAGCGAATCCCGATCGACGACCTCACGAATCGCGTCTCCGGCCCATTCGGTCGTTTCGCGGACCTGCTCGAGGATATCCGTCGCGTGCTGGCGCGTAGCGTCGTCGATGAACTTGACGATCCCGTTGTCTGACTCCAGGAGCGCGGAGAACTTATCGAGGAGACGGTAGACAGCCGACGTGCTGGCGTCGGCGTTCTCGGCGAGTTCCTCGTAGTGCTGGTTCCCGCCATCGGTGAGGACCTTCGCGATCTCGAGGTCGGTATCGGTGACGTCAGCGCGAACGAACTCGCTTTCGACGTGATGCTCGGTTGCATCGCGGAGGTCAGGCAGCGGATTTGAGACGAGTTCGACCGCGTCGCCAGCGTTGCCGTCGAAGTAGGGATCTTCGTCGGTCCAGACGTCCGCGTCGGGCGTGACGGGAACGTCAGCCCAGTAGAGGATGTTGTGGACGGCCTCGTCGAGCTCAGAGACGACCTCGTCGCGCTCGTGCCAGTCGAGAGACTCGCCGGGGTGGTACTCACTGGAATAGGACATCTCGATCTTCGGATCGGCGAGCGGATCATCGTCGCGGTCCGTACTCTCTGAACGAACGTGGAATGGGTGATAGCACTTGAAATGCTTACCGTAGGACTGATCCTCAAGCAATAGGTCCCAAGTATCGGGATCGATCGCGACGCTCTGGTAGTGGCCCTCAATCTCCTCGTGGTCCCACTTGTACTCGCCACGGCCGCGCTGATCCTTTGCGAAGTCGGCAATCTCGTCGATGATGCCGCCGGACCCGGTCAGGTGATCCTGCGCGACAGCCCGATCGAGACGCCCGTAGCGTTCGAACTGGTAGATGCTGGAGTACGGGTGCGGATTTTCGTGGAAGTAATCCGGGTTCAGGCCGATGTGATCAGCGAGTGCCTGAAGCAACTCGAGCGACTCGTCGACTGAGAGGTTTGTCGTGATGGACTGGACGCGAATTGACTCCGGGCAGTCGTCAGGCATCGACTGGATCGGGTTCCCGGAGTGGACGTTCATCGCGTCGGGAAAGCCGGGCCGGAACTGGAAAACAGCGTCACGGTCTCCCCAGTCGTCGACAGCCTCGAGCTTGTACTGATATTCGTAGAGTCCGTCTTCGAACTCATCGGGATTCTCGGGATGGGCGAGCTGACCGTTCCAGTGCTTGGCACCGACGATCTCCCAAGTTTCGCCGCAGGCCTCGAACGGGCCGAGAGTCTCGTCGTGATCGGGCTCGAAGACACTGACGACGCCCCAGTACGGAGAGAGGCCGTGATCCTCCCAGAGAAGGTTCTGGCCCAGACCGTGAGTCTCGAGGCCGATCGGGTTCTCCTCCTCTACGATCATTTGTCGACCCCCCGTTGATCGGCCTCGCGATCAGCGAGATAATCGCGCCGACGCTTGATCTTGTCGCGGACGTCGCCATCGACGCCAAGGCGGCGAGCGACTGCGAGCCACGCGGCGGCGACCTCGGGCTCGCTGATGCCACGGATCCGTGGTGTCGGATCCATGTCCGTCTGCGGTGCAAGCCACCGAGCCGGGTCTTCTCCAATATCGGCCTTCAGCCGCGGGAACTCGGTGCGATCAACTTCCGCGACCTGTCCTCCGTCAGCGATGAGCCGTTGGTCGTCAGCGTCGTCAGGTGTGGGGATTCGCCCGACGCGGTCCCCCCACAGCGTTTGCAAGTGATCCCACTCGCAGTCCCGAATCGCGTCGGACGGTTCGGTAGCTGGAACGAGCGAACGTGGCCACTCACTCTGGCGATCGGAAAGCGCAGCAGGAACGATGCCGTTCTCGCCTTCGTATCCTTCGTGAGAGTAGCGGATGACGTAGGGCTCGGTGGGGTGAGCGTACCGGATCTGAAGCATCCGGCCGCCGTACTCGGTCGCCGCGCTGACGGCGTAGACGCGGGGTTTCTGGCCGGCGTCGGCGTCGACACCGTGCTCGATCCACGACTGGGGGATCGGGTGGAACTCCCAGTCGTCGACCTCGACAGGCCAGGTCACTGCTGCTCACCTCCGTCGGTGACGGGAGCATACTGCCGGTCGGCCCTGTACTCGCTCTGGCAGTCAGCGCAGAGGTCCAGATGATGCTGGTTGATCCGGATCTGGATCTTGTGCTGGTCGGGATCGATATCATCGCCGCAGTCGTCACAAGTGAGGCGGCCACCGTCGGCAGCGACCTCGGGTGATCCCTTTAGCAGCGGATCCTTCTCAGGCTTGTAGGTACGACAGCCGACCCACGGGAGATCGTCGTCTCGACGAGGACATCCCTCGTAGTGACCGTACTCGATAGGCTTGTTGGGCGACTCAGTGCAGCGTGCGAGGCAGCGCGGACAGATGAACTCCGAGTCCTTTCGGACTTCCGTGTGGCCGGTGTCGCCGATAACGGACTCGGAGCTCACGGCCGACACCTCCCTTCGTCGAGAGCAGGACAGCTTTGCTCTCCGTCCTCGATGGTGCTCCCGCAGAACTCACAGATGAGCGGGAGGGGCTGGTCGTGAGACCGGCGAGTCCGGCTCACGCCGACCACCTCCCGAACGCACCGCTCTGGAGTGGCGGAGTACAAGCGGCAAGAAGCGCCGCTTTACTTTTATACGGAGTGGGGTCGGAGGGGTATCGGTATTTCGACTTTCCGTCACTTTCTTGTCGATACGACGAGCCGTTCGACTGCCGGTTGGGGTTAGTCCTGATCATCGGGATCGAACTCCAGTCGGTCGACAAACTCCCGACGACGCTGCTCGAGCCGCTCAACGTCGTCGGCCTTGTCGTAGTAGCGACGGAGCGTATCAGGGTCAGAGTTGACGCGCTCCGCCACGGCCTCGTAGGAGAGGCCACTGTTCAGCTGCCAGGTGATGCTGCCCGTACGCACCTGATGGGGAGATCGGGAGGACGGGCAGCTACTGGCAGTGTTGCGCGCGGTCCAGTCGCAAGACCGCGGATCCTCGTCGTGCGGGCACGGAGCAGCCGCGCACGGAATCGTAGCCTGGTAAACCCAGGTCTGGAGCGTCGACGCCGCCGGGCGTCCCTGGCGACCAGACAGTAGCGGATCGCGACCGTGCTCGTCGCGCTTGTCGTAGCGGACGCCCTCCAGGTAAGCGTCGATCACCTCGCACACGGGGTCCGGAACAGCGACTGGACGCTCGCCGTGCTCCTTCTTTTTCAGCGGCGTCGACGGCAACCGGTGGCGGAACCAGAGGATCTGGTCGTCCGACCGGTAGTCGTCGAGATCGAGCGCTCGGAGGGCACCAAGCCGCGCACCCGTGAACCAGGCCAGTTCCAGTGCGACGTGACGCTCGCTGGCGTACTCAGTCGGCGAATCACGGTAGTGCTGGATTAGCCGGAACGCGCGATCGGCGTCGAGGCGGACGTCGGAGGTCTCCTCGCTCTGCTCCAGCTTCGGGATGTTGACCTTGTAGGGCAACATCTCGTCGACGGCCTCGATGCCGGCGGCGTACTCGAGGAAGACCTTGCACGCCGCCATCTGGCCCTTGATCGTCGTTGGAGCGAGGTCCTGCCCCTGCCGGAACAGCTTGAACTGCTCCAGGTGCCAGCCCGAGAGGTCGCCGACGGTCTCGATCGCCTCCTGGTCCTCGGCCCACTCGACGAACTGGCGAAGGCGGGTCTCGTAGTCGCGGAGCGTCTCGTCCGTGTAGTCGAGCTGCTTCGCGTCGAGGAACATCTCGTAGACCTCGCGGACCGACAGCTCACTCGGATCCTCGACGGGCGCACTCAAGCGCGACCACCTCCGCACTTCGACCACCCGCACTCGGGGCAGAACGGGCAGCCGCCCGACGGGTGGATGTGCTCGCTCCCGCAGTCCGGGCACTCGTTCATAGCAGCACCTTTTCGACGAGGTGGCGGGGGATCCACGTGTCAGCAGGCGAGCGCAGGCGAACGCACTCGTCGTAGATCTCGACGTGAACGTCCTCTGACCGTGTCGGAGTCGACGAGTCCCGGTGGTCGTAGTAGTAAACCGTCGCACCGTCCAGTTCTCGGAGGGGCTGGCGCTCGACGTGACCGCCGTCGGTGGCGATCTCCTCGACACGCTCTGGCTCGACGACGCCAGCGCGCACGTAGATGTCTCGCAGGTGGTCGCGATGCTCGTCGGTGTCGGGGAAGTCTGTCATGGTGAGTAGTCGAAGGCTTACTTCTCCGAGCGCGTGCCCGCAAGGCTCAGCGGTGGCGCGCGCGTCGGCATCGATGCCGTCAACAGCCGCTCCACAAACGGGACATAACCCGTAAGTAATCGATGACTGTGAAGCGGCCTTTCGTGGGGTTTGAAGACCCTGGAGTTCTATATTTCGCATCGTTGTAGTCGCGATCAACGCGGCGCCCGTGCTGCCACACGGGCGTCGACTCTTTTCCGCAACGACGCCCCGAGGAGCTCCGCGTCGATCGTAGTGACCCAATCATGGTTCATTGGATATAAATATTGGGCTATCTTTGGACCAAATAGAACCATTATATCAGGATCATGAATGCTATCGAAGACGCTTTTGACTGGCTTTTTGGCCAAGACAGTATGGGCCGTCTCCGGGCAGACTGGATGACTGGGAGTGACGATCGTATTCTGGAGTTCCTCGAAGACACGGGGGCCGGCCACAGTCTGCGCGGGATTGAGAACAACTTCGCGGAGAGGGGCCAGTCCATCTCCTACACTACTCTCAAGAGAAGAATCCCCAAGTTGGAGGAAGCTGGCTTGATCTATGAGATCGAAGGAGAGGGATCTTACTATGCGATTACTGAGAAAGGAGAGGACTATCTCCGCGAGGAGGAGGATCTCCGCGACGAACCCGAGCCTCACGTCTGACTGTCTTCGGATCACGCGGAACCCCTCCCGTCGAGATCGCTGTCGTAGGGGCCAGCGGGCGTGTGGAGCTCGACGTCGTCGCGCTCGTAGAGCCGACCAGTCTTCTGATCTCGGAGTTCGTCGAACGAGGCATCCACTTCAGGAATCCGAGCGCAGGCGGCACACCAGAAGTGGTGGTTCGTCGGCTCCCAGTCGTGGTGGCCGTTCGGACAGGTCCACTGCCACCGATCGTAGTCGTCTTCGAGGTTGATGCGCTCCTTCTGGGACATAGACAGGAGCGACCGAGGATAGCCTATGTAAAAGTGGAAATCCTTGTACGCGTAGTGAAAGTGAAAGTGGTAACCAGACTGGCTTTATCTGTAGATATAAGGTAGAAGAGAAACAGATGGGTGGCATGATCAGATCGATCTGGTACAAGCTTCGGGCGATACTACTTGCCCCGTTATGGTTGATCCGCCATTACGCACTCGCGATTCTCGCATTCCTACTGGTGTTCGGTGCAGTTCTGTACTACCTTGGAGGTCTGTAGGGACTGACCGAGAAGGACGTGGTGCGGAAACTAACTTTATAGAATCTGGTCCCCTTCAGGCAATATGGTCGACGTTGAAGGGACTCTCGCGTATGCTGCTGTCTATCTGATTGGATTTATCATAGCACCATATCTGCATGAGGGCAGTCATTGGGCTGTCGGTAAACTCGGGGATACAGGCCCGGAAGTCGACTGGCGGATCGCAAGAGGGCTTGTGCCGCAGGCTGTTCGCCATAAAAGAATAGAGACGATTGACGGCGCGATAATACGGCTTTCTGGTCTGTCTATATTCCTTTGGCTACCCCCATGGATTCTTTCGCTGGGAATCTTAGCTGTAGAGATCAACCCGCTGACGGTTCTGATTGTATTACTACCGTTTCTCGTAGTTTTTGGAATGGCGACAGAGAGTGATGTACTTGCAGTTCGCAGTCCTGAAAAGTATCGAGAACGCTCAATAGACGACGAACTTCCCGCGGATCCCGTGTTTAGTGTTAAAGTAGTGTTTGGCGTTCTACTGGTCAGTATGGTGTACGTGATGCTTCTGCACTAACTGAGTCACCTATCCGTAGTACTGTCGTCTAATCAAGCCGACGCGGCGGTCACGTACGAAGACACCGACCTCTCAGATAGTCAGGTCCGAAACATCTTCAACCGCGCCCGGGATCAAGCGGATCCGGGCGACGACATCGCACTCGCTGAGACGCCATCCGGCGATATCGCTGCCTACGTCGGTCCAGAGGCAGAGCAAGCCGCAGCGGCCGCACGCGAACAGCGCGCAGCCGAATCGATTACTTCCCAGCTGTCGGAGCGTGGGCTGGAGCGGGGCGACGACTTCGTGCTGGAGGAGACTGACTCCGGGATTCAGGCCGACATAACGCCCCAGTACTACGAAGAACAGGCAATCGAGCAGTCGGACACGCTCCAGTCTCCGGAGGACGTTCGGGTAGTCCAGGAGGGCGACCAACTCAGCGTCGAGGTCACCGAAACCGGGCAGGCCCGCGCAGAGCAAGAGCGCCTCGAGGAACGGGATCAGGCGCGTATCGCGGCGATTCAGGGGCTCCAGAGCCAGACCGACGAGAACCTGACGACTGATGACTTCGACGTCCAGATCGTCGACGGGAACGTCCAGGCTGGGCTCACAGAATCGGGCCAGGAGCGGGTGTTCGGCGAGAATGATCAGCAGTCACCGACGCCCCAGAATCCACAACGCAGCCAGCAGCGCGACCCGGAGCAGCAGATCATCGCGCAGCTGGAAGACGAGACTGGGATGGACGTCACGCGCGAGGACGTGGAGTTCGAACGCGAGGGTGGCCAAGTGACGGGCCGGCTCACGCCAGAAGCTCAACTCGATGCCCAGCAGACCGGTCCCGAGCGCCAGTTCTTCGGGGTCATCGAAGAGGCGACCGGCGTCGAAGGGCAGACAGAGCAGTCGATCGCTCAGACCATCGAGGATGCGTTCTGGATCCCCGGCGAGCCCGTCCGAGAGACGCGACAGGAAGCAGCGAACACGGTCCGCAGTGGGGTCGACTGGGTGACTGACGGGTTCGATACCGTCATCGAGAACGCTGACCAGCAGGCGGAAGACATCACGTCAGACGTGCCGTCTGGAGATCTCGGACGTGCATCCGCGGCTGTCGGCGTGACTGGCGTCGGAACGGGCGTGGGAACCGGAACCGGCGTCGGAACGGGCTTCGGGACTGGGACAGGCCTCGGCACTGGTGTCGGCGGTGCTGGCGGGACCAGCGTCGGTCTGGGCGGCGCGGCGGCTGGTGCCGTCGCCATCCCGGCACTCGCCGCCTACGGAGAGTTCTCCGACGACGGAGAGCTTCAGCCGGGGGACGCCGTCGAAGACCGGACCGAGGTCCAGGTGCCCGACCAGCAGGAGCAGACTGGCGAACTTCAGGTGCCCGAGAACCAGCAGTCAACTGAGCAGGAACTCCCGATCCGAGATCCGACGGTCACCTCTGAGATTGGGATTCCCGATCAGCAGGACCAAACTGATCCGCAGACGATCCAGACAGAACAGATCGTCATCGGCGAAGTCGGTGAACAGACTGGAGACGATGTCGTCGAGATCACGGAAGAGGACCTCGTCGACGATCGCATCTCGGAGCAGCCTGGAAATCGTGCCCCCGGGCAGCGGATCAATCAAGAGCGCGGTTCCGGAATCTCGGACCTCTACAGGCAAGGACAGCAGCGCGAAGTGACTGAGCAAGATGAACCAAGCTTCCAAGAACGAAACCTCCCGTCGCTCGTGGTCCCGGGAGAGAGCGCAGCTGAGCAGTCGTCGCAAGAAGCACAGCAGAGGTCAGATGAAGCGAGCGAACGACAAGTCCAAGAGGCAGATGAGTTAGCGGCTCAGCAGCCCGATATCGGCCAAGGAATCGGTGTCGGACCAGAGACCGGCGTTGGAGAGGGATCGACGGGTAGAGCAGATCCTCTGTCGCGACCCGGCGTCGGATCGCTGCCGCTGTTCAGAGAAGATGCCCGGACCCGCGGTTTAGAAGCTCTCGATACGGCTGCGGTTGCACAGCCTGCTCTGGCACAGCAACTCAGTAATCCGTTCGAGTCTCCTCCTGAGACAGGCCAAGGGTTCCAACAGCCCGATGAGTTCCCGAATCCGAACCAGTTCAGCAACTCCCGGAACCGACGCCGCAGGCCCCGTGATTTCGAATTCAGCGGCGCGGACGGGCCGGACCGGGGTGACGATCCGTGGTCTGCCAGTGGTGGAAGTTCGGGCAACTCGCTCACAACGGGCTGGTTCCAAGAGACGGTCGTCTCGACGGCACTCGGCCCAGATCCCGAGGCGGCCCGCGCCCCCGATCCGGAGACGCTCGAGGGCCAGCCACTCGGTCTCCGGCTGACGGGCGAACTGCCGACGGAGGCACAGGTGACCGGCGACGCGGAGACGCGCGAGGCGATCGCCGACGCCGAGGACCTGTTCACCTTCGGCGGCGACTCGAGCGAAGGAGGGTTCTGGGATGGACGTTTTTGAAGTCCCGTTTGCGCTCCTGACGTTCCTCGGGCTGGTCGCGATCGCGCCGGTCTGGTTCTGGTACATCAACAACTTCCAGACCGTCGATAGCCTGAGCCCGGAGTCAACGTTTCTGGTGAACATTACGTTCCCGCTGCTGGCGTTGCTCTACCTGGCATCGTGGCTCGAGGGTGGTCCGGCATGATGAACGACCGCGCGGCAATCCAACTGACGGATGCCATCCTGGCGTTATTCACGCTCGTCGCAATCCTCGCGATGGCACCGTTCTTCAGCAAGTTCACGTCGATGGCAGCGTCGGAAGCGGATCCGTTCAGCAGCCTGCTCCTCCAGATGACGATCCCGATCCTGCTGATCGGACTGATCCTGTCGATCGGCGCAAGTGCTCGACGAGGAGGGTAACCATGGACGACAGAGCCAGGATCACGGTGCCCGACGTCGCAATGTTCCTCGGCGCGATAGCGATGGTCGGAGCGCTGTATCCAGTTTTCGCGGCCGGCCTCGAGGATAATCTGGGCCAGATGGATCAGGGGACGATCTACCTGTTCCGTCTGATGCTGCCGCTGATGGTCCTGGTCATCTTCGGGCTCATCTTCAGGAAAGCCGCCGCGGGGGGTCGACGATGACGGACGACAGCGCGCCGAGGGCCAGGCTCGGCGTGTACGTCGTGATCGCACTCCTGCTGACGGCCGGCGTCGTCGCTGCGGCGGCCGACTACTGGACTCCGACGCGGAACGTCCCGCTCGGTCACGACGACGGGACGGACGTGATCGTCCAGTGCGAGTGCGAGGTCGACATGAGCAACTTCACGCGCGGGTCGACGATCGTGGTGAACTCCACGGCCGGGAACGCGACCGTCGACGGTGCCGCGGGGACGCGCGCCCGACTCGACAACATCGAGGGGTCGTGGACGACGGTCTCGGAAGTCGACGCCAGCACGGGAGACATCTCGATCAACCCGTCGGACAAGCAGCGCGTGACGGTCGGAGGTGGCCTCGACTCGATCGAGTGGCAACCCGAGAGCGCGACCGAACTGGACGACGGGACTGTCGACTTCCGGTACTCGGCGACCTCGTCGGCGAACGTCTCGATCGGCGGCCTCCCGGGCGACACTGACGTCGCGGCAATCGACGACCAGTCGGACGAGATTCTGGCGACCTCGACGACAAACGCGGACGGACGGGCAACGTTCCAGGGTCTGTCCAGCGGTGACCACGACATCCGGATCCGGAAGACGCCGGAGACGCTGTATATCAGGGACGAGCAGACCAACGAACTGCTTGATAACGTCTCTGCCGAGATTCGGTTCTACGTCGACGATAAGGAGTCGACGGAGGTCGTTGAACGGCAGTCCTCTGATGGGACGGTCAACTTCACCGGCCTGCCGAGCGACGCGCAGTTCGTCGCGCTAGTCGACGCGGATGGATACCTCCCACGACGAGTCTACGTCGAGTCGCTCTACCAGCAGCAGGACATGTTCCTGCTGAACGAGTCGGCCGAATACAACTCGAAGGTCTTCGAGTACAGCGATTACACTGGCCGATTCGGAGCAGACAATACGGCACTCCTCGTCCAGCGAGCGATCAACGGATCGTGGAGGACTGTCCAGGGCGACGTGATCGGATCGACGGGTGAGTACCGCGTCCAACTGGCGAATAACGTCAGGCATCGGCTCGTTGTCCTCAACACGGAGACTGGCGAGCGAATGGTCCTCGGTCCATACACTCCCATTGCGGACGGCGCACAGCAGATTCGGGTCCACGCCGACGGCGAGATCGAGATTCGCGACGTCGGGCCGATCGTCAACAACAAGCCGATGCTCGGGGTCGTCCCGGCGGGCCAGACGGACGTCACGGTCGACGTCCGCGAGCTCGACGAGTCGGTGTCGTCGTTCAACGTGACGGCGATTCGCGAGAACGAGACGAACTCGACGGTACTCGCGAACGACTCGGCGACAGGGGCCGGGAGCCTGACGCTCTCACTTGACCTCAGCAACATGAGCGACAGTACACTCGTGGTCAAGACCCAGTTCGAGATGGACTCCGGCAGAAGCGGGACCAGATACCGGAATTACTCGATCAACCGGCAGTTCGAGAATCCGAACTCGCTACTGAGCGTCGCAGGTGACGTGCCGTCGTTGCTGCCTGCTGGCGACGTGGCGGCGTTCCAGACGATGGTGTCGGTCCTGCTGTCGATCCTGATGGCGGGCGCTGTGGCGACCAACTATCGTCTCTCGTCGGAGTCGATCGGGCTGGTGGTCGTGCTGGTGCTCGCGGCGTTCAGCGTGATCGGCTGGGTACAGTACGGGCTGGTCTTCGCCTCGAGCGTGGCGTGGATCAGCTTCACCGCGCTCAGGAGGGGGATCTAACGATGCGGTTCTCGCACGTGATCCTCACGTACTTCGTGATCGGCGCAATCATGTGGGGTGGCGGTGCGATCATGTGGGACTCGGCTGGTGTCGGGGGCTTCATCATCGACGACCCGACGACCGGCGGCGTAGACGCCAACGAGTCGACCGCGGACGATCTCGAAAATATGGGTGGACCGATCCAGCAGTCGCTTCAGCAGCTGGGTGGTCCACTTCTGGCAGTTTGGAACTTCATCGTCAAATTGATCGGCTACGTGTTCTGGCCGATTACAGTCCTCCAGAGCGCGAACGCACCGCCGCGCGTGACAGTCCTGCTCGGCGGGTCGTTCTCGATGGCGTTCATCGGAGCGACTGTCCGACTGATCCGGGGGAGTGCATGATGAAGAAACGAACCAAGCAGGCGGTGGCGGCCGCGTACGTGGTCGGAGTACTGATGCTGACTGTTGTGGCCCTCACGATGGGTGGAACGGCAGCAGCCGCCAACGACGCGCCATACTACGACAACGAGAGCACTGAGGTCGGAAACGAGACGTGGATGTCGGGCGTCACCGACGGATCGCTCTCGAGCATCCTCGACATGGCGACGAGGGTCGGTCCGTTCATCATCGGGAGCGGGTTCTCAGCCCAGGGCGGCGTCGGCAGTGCCGGCGTACTCCTGACCGGCCTGCTCGTCGGTGGCGTGATGGCGGCGTCCGGGTTCCGTGCAGGTGTCGGGACGGTCGCAGGTGCGGTGATCGCCGTCGTCGCGACGTTCGCGATGTTGACGGTCGGGATCGGCCCGACGTGGGCGTACCCGGTGACGCTATTCGTCGTCGGCGTCGTCGCCGCGACGGTCCTGTTGAGAGCCATCCGCTGACTACCCGCTCCCGATGACCCGGCAAATCGGCGAGGTTGCGGGTCACCCAACGAGACAACTATGACCGACGAAGATCCCAACGAACTGCGACAGCGAGTTCGCGAACAGGAGGAGCGAATCGAGCAGCTGGAGAGCATGGTCAAGCGGATGATGCCGAACCGGCGAGACGTACTGAAGGCCGGCGGAGCGGCGGCAGGCGCTGGTCTGCTCGGCTTCGGGGCTGGAACGGCATCCGGATCGGATACGTCCTCACGTCGTGCCGGAGCGCCGGGCGACGAGGTCGACGTCTACCTCGACGAACTGAAGGATCCCAGCGGGGATGTCGTCGCCGACGTCGACGATACGGGCGCAGTCGAATTCCTGCGACCGGTCAGTGTAGAAGAGATGGCCAACGGATGGTTCTATGCTGGCGCGTACGATGGGTCTGATCCTGACAGTAGATTAGATAACGCGCTATCTGACGCTCCGAGCGAAGGGAGTCTTATCTTTCTTGAGCCGATGGAATATTCTTCTAATCGATCATTCGGTGGTATTACGCTGGTCGGTACAGGGATCAGATATCAAGATTCAACATACGTAACTGGGGATTGGACAGTCTCTGGGCCTGAGACGGCTGTTGAACGGGTCTGGCTGGGCGGCTCAATCACAGTCGATCAGCCTGATTGTTTACTCACTAAGATCCGTGGCAACGGTTCGATAACATTTAGCTCTGGAACCTCGGGTGGTGTGGCGGATACGATAGTGGGGGTGCCAGTGACAGACAACGGATCAAACACCATTGGCACTACCTCATAGTGAGAAATACTGGCCGGCTGTTTCAGTCGAGATAGTCGCGAATCTTTAGCGGGATCACGACGACTCCAGGAAGGAGCGAGGCGAAGATCCAGACGGGAGGATCAGATATCGGTGCGTTCTGGATCTGTCCGATAGAGCCAATCGTCACCTCCTGTAGCGTGGCGTTGTTGCTCGCTCGCCAGCCGGACAGGAATCCAACGACGAGCAGCAGCAAGTGAATGTAGGCGTCGAGGAGATACTCAGAAAGCGAATCCCAGTTCTCCATCATGGCTCGGCGTAGAGAACGCTCTCGGCTGCACAGAACTCGGTAGCGTAGCCGTGTGAGTTGAGCAGCCCCTCGCACATCGTCCGTGTCGACTCTCCGACCCGCTCGTCGGAGACGTCGACGACGATCTCGCAGTCGAGATCGACAGTCCCGGCGAGGACTTCTGGCTCTGCACCCTCGGCTTCGACCTTGACCAGATCCGGGTTGTATCCCCACTCGTCGACCATCGTCGTGACGGTTCGACCGTCGATCGACGTGGTGTCTCGAGCAGTGGTTCCTCGATCGAGACCGAGAGCAGAGGACTCGGGCCATCCGTGGCGAGGTCCATCTCGACAGGTTCGTCCGAGTGCCACGCGAGACGGCCGTCTACGTCCACTCTCTCGCCGACGTTGCGTCGGAGGCAGGTGGCGTTCCGTGGATCCGGTTCCACAGCGAGGATCCGCTCGTGATCGTCCTCGAGGCTGGTGGCAAGCTCGCCGATGAAAGCGCCAACGTCGACGACGTGGTCTCGGTCGCTATCGTGGAACTCGGTCGGAGTGGCACCGAAGTACTTCTCTCGAGTCCGGGTCAGTGGATCCGCGCCGATGTGTGAGAGTCGGAGTGCATCGTGCGCACGCGGCACGATCCAGTCCCGACCGTCGCGGTCGTGCTGGAGTCGCCAGGTGCCGTCTGCAAGTCGTCCAAGGCGATGTGGTGTGCGGAGGTTGAAGATCCTCGCGAACGCCGGCTCGGGGACGGCCTCGACGGCCGCCATTGGGTAGTTCCCCTGAAGAGCGAGCTGTCTGGCTTTCGAGACGCTCATGCCAGTAGGGGCGACGTATCTACCTATCAACCCCCATTCAAAGCCCAACTGGCTGTTGATCGGCGGTAGTATTGCGGTTGCAGTGCGGTAGCCGGACCGAGCGCCAGCGAAGGTCCGGGTGTATTTGAAATTCGTGCCCTTAGGTACACGCCCTAAAGGGGGTATGCCCAGCCGACGACAAAGCGCGACCAACAGCCCACCGTAGGCGTCGAGAGAACTGGTAATATTTCAGCAATAAAACGGCTGGAACGCGGTTGCCTTTATAAAATAAACAGGGGGCTGGATAGTGATGCCTCTATCCTGTCGGGCGTCAGCCGCTCTTATTCACGTTCCCGTCAGGCGTGCCAGTAAACGAAACTGAATCGTAGGGGTCGCCCCCGCCCTTCCTGAGGATGCTGCCGTCGACGACGATCTGCCAGCCCTTCCGGGGATTGCCGTCGCGGTCGACCCAGTCAATCAGGCCGTTCCTGATCTTCTCGGTGGGGATACCAGAGCCCTCGGCGGCCTCGAGCCCGGAGCGGAGAATCTTCATAAGCTCTCGCTCGCCGACACGCCGACCGAGCTTGAGGCGAATACGGTCTCGCTGGCTGTTGACAAGTTTGATCCCGTGGCGCTGCATCCACTTCTCAAGGGCAGAGGTGCCTTCGCCACGAAGCAGCGAATCCCGATCGACGACCTCACGAATCGCGTCTCCGGCCCATTCGGTCGTTTCGCGGACCTGCTCGAGGATATCCGTCGCGTGCTGGCGCGTAGCGTCGTCGATGAACTTGACGATCCCGTTGTCTGACTCCAGGAGCGCGGAGAACTTATCGAGGAGACGGTAGACAGCCGACGTGCTGGCGTCGGCGTTCTCGGCGAGTTCCTCGTAGTGCTGGTTCCCGCCATCGGTGAGGACCTTCGCGATCTCGAGGTCGGTATCGGTGACGTCAGCGCGAACGAACTCGCTTTCGACGTGATGCTCGGTTGCATCGCGGAGGTCAGGCAGCGGATTTGAGACGAGTTCGACCGCGTCGCCAGCGTTGCCGTCGAAGTAGGGATCTTCGTCGGTCCAGACGTCCGCGTCGGGCGTGACGGGAACGTCAGCCCAGTAGAGGATGTTGTGGACGGCCTCGTCGAGCTCAGAGACGACCTCGTCGCGCTCGTGCCAGTCGAGAGACTCGCCGGGGTGGTACTCACTGGAATAGGACATCTCGATCTTCGGATCGGCGAGCGGATCATCGTCGCGGTCCGTACTCTCTGAACGAACGTGGAATGGGTGATAGCACTTGAAATGCTTACCGTAGGACTGATCCTCAAGCAATAGGTCCCAAGTATCGGGATCGATCGCGACGCTCTGGTAGTGGCCCTCAATCTCCTCGTGGTCCCACTTGTACTCGCCACGGCCGCGCTGATCCTTTGCGAAGTCGGCAATCTCGTCGATGATGCCGCCGGACCCGGTCAGGTGATCCTGCGCGACAGCCCGATCGAGACGCCCGTAGCGTTCGAACTGGTAGATGCTGGAGTACGGGTGCGGATTTTCGTGGAAGTAATCCGGGTTCAGGCCGATGTGATCAGCGAGTGCCTGAAGCAACTCGAGCGACTCGTCGACTGAGAGGTTTGTCGTGATGGACTGGACGCGAATTGACTCCGGGCAGTCGTCAGGCATCGACTGGATCGGGTTCCCGGAGTGGACGTTCATCGCGTCGGGAAAGCCGGGCCGGAACTGGAAAACAGCGTCACGGTCTCCCCAGTCGTCGACAGCCTCGAGCTTGTACTGATATTCGTAGAGTCCGTCTTCGAACTCATCGGGATTCTCGGGATGGGCGAGCTGACCGTTCCAGTGCTTGGCACCGACGATCTCCCAAGTTTCGCCGCAGGCCTCGAACGGGCCGAGAGTCTCGTCGTGATCGGGCTCGAAGACACTGACGACGCCCCAGTACGGAGAGAGGCCGTGATCCTCCCAGAGAAGGTTCTGGCCCAGACCGTGAGTCTCGAGGCCGATCGGGTTCTCCTCCTCTACGATCATTTGTCGACCCCCCGTTGATCGGCCTCGCGATCAGCGAGATAATCGCGCCGACGCTTGATCTTGTCGCGGACGTCGCCATCGACGCCAAGGCGGCGAGCGACTGCGAGCCACGCGGCGGCGACCTCGGGCTCGCTGATGCCACGGATCCGTGGTGTCGGATCCATGTCCGTCTGCGGTGCAAGCCACCGAGCCGGGTCTTCTCCAATATCGGCCTTCAGCCGCGGGAACTCGGTGCGATCAACTTCCGCGACCTGTCCTCCGTCAGCGATGAGCCGTTGGTCGTCAGCGTCGTCAGGTGTGGGGATTCGCCCGACGCGGTCCCCCCACAGCGTTTGCAAGTGATCCCACTCGCAGTCCCGAATCGCGTCGGACGGTTCGGTAGCTGGAACGAGCGAACGTGGCCACTCACTCTGGCGATCGGAAAGCGCAGCAGGAACGATGCCGTTCTCGCCTTCGTATCCTTCGTGAGAGTAGCGGATGACGTAGGGCTCGGTGGGGTGAGCGTACCGGATCTGAAGCATCCGGCCGCCGTACTCGGTCGCCGCGCTGACGGCGTAGACGCGGGGTTTCTGGCCGGCGTCGGCGTCGACACCGTGCTCGATCCACGACTGGGGGATCGGGTGGAACTCCCAGTCGTCGACCTCGACAGGCCAGGTCACTGCTGCTCACCTCCGTCGGTGACGGGAGCATACTGCCGGTCGGCCCTGTACTCGCTCTGGCAGTCAGCGCAGAGGTCCAGATGATGCTGGTTGATCCGGATCTGGATCTTGTGCTGGTCGGGATCGATATCATCGCCGCAGTCGTCACAAGTGAGGCGGCCACCGTCGGCAGCGACCTCGGGTGATCCCTTTAGCAGCGGATCCTTCTCAGGCTTGTAGGTACGACAGCCGACCCACGGGAGATCGTCGTCTCGACGAGGACATCCCTCGTAGTGACCGTACTCGATAGGCTTGTTGGGCGACTCAGTGCAGCGTGCGAGGCAGCGCGGACAGATGAACTCCGAGTCCTTTCGGACTTCCGTGTGGCCGGTGTCGCCGATAACGGACTCGGAGCTCACGGCCGACACCTCCCTTCGTCGAGAGCAGGACAGCTTTGCTCTCCGTCCTCGATGGTGCTCCCGCAGAACTCACAGATGAGCGGGAGGGGCTGGTCGTGAGACCGGCGAGTCCGGCTCACGCCGACCACCTCCCGAACGCACCGCTCTGGAGTGGCGGAGTACAAGCGGCAAGAAGCGCCGCTTTACTTTTATACGGAGTGGGGTCGGAGGGGTATCGGTATTTCGACTTTCCGTCACTTTCTTGTCGATACGACGAGCCGTTCGACTGCCGGTTGGGGTTAGTCCTGATCATCGGGATCGAACTCCAGTCGGTCGACAAACTCCCGACGACGCTGCTCGAGCCGCTCAACGTCGTCGGCCTTGTCGTAGTAGCGACGGAGCGTATCAGGGTCAGAGTTGACGCGCTCCGCCACGGCCTCGTAGGAGAGGCCACTGTTCAGCTGCCAGGTGATGCTGCCCGTACGCACCTGATGGGGAGATCGGGAGGACGGGCAGCTACTGGCAGTGTTGCGCGCGGTCCAGTCGCAAGACCGCGGATCCTCGTCGTGCGGGCACGGAGCAGCCGCGCACGGAATCGTAGCCTGGTAAACCCAGGTCTGGAGCGTCGACGCCGCCGGGCGTCCCTGGCGACCAGACAGTAGCGGATCGCGACCGTGCTCGTCGCGCTTGTCGTAGCGGACGCCCTCCAGGTAAGCGTCGATCACCTCGCACACGGGGTCCGGAACAGCGACTGGACGCTCGCCGTGCTCCTTCTTTTTCAGCGGCGTCGACGGCAACCGGTGGCGGAACCAGAGGATCTGGTCGTCCGACCGGTAGTCGTCGAGATCGAGCGCTCGGAGGGCACCAAGCCGCGCACCCGTGAACCAGGCCAGTTCCAGTGCGACGTGACGCTCGCTGGCGTACTCAGTCGGCGAATCACGGTAGTGCTGGATTAGCCGGAACGCGCGATCGGCGTCGAGGCGGACGTCGGAGGTCTCCTCGCTCTGCTCCAGCTTCGGGATGTTGACCTTGTAGGGCAACATCTCGTCGACGGCCTCGATGCCGGCGGCGTACTCGAGGAAGACCTTGCACGCCGCCATCTGGCCCTTGATCGTCGTTGGAGCGAGGTCCTGCCCCTGCCGGAACAGCTTGAACTGCTCCAGGTGCCAGCCCGAGAGGTCGCCGACGGTCTCGATCGCCTCCTGGTCCTCGGCCCACTCGACGAACTGGCGAAGGCGGGTCTCGTAGTCGCGGAGCGTCTCGTCCGTGTAGTCGAGCTGCTTCGCGTCGAGGAACATCTCGTAGACCTCGCGGACCGACAGCTCACTCGGATCCTCGACGGGCGCACTCAAGCGCGACCACCTCCGCACTTCGACCACCCGCACTCGGGGCAGAACGGGCAGCCGCCCGACGGGTGGATGTGCTCGCTCCCGCAGTCCGGGCACTCGTTCATAGCAGCACCTTTTCGACGAGGTGGCGGGGGATCCACGTGTCAGCAGGCGAGCGCAGGCGAACGCACTCGTCGTAGATCTCGACGTGAACGTCCTCTGACCGTGTCGGAGTCGACGAGTCCCGGTGGTCGTAGTAGTAAACCGTCGCACCGTCCAGTTCTCGGAGGGGCTGGCGCTCGACGTGACCGCCGTCGGTGGCGATCTCCTCGACACGCTCTGGCTCGACGACGCCAGCGCGCACGTAGATGTCTCGCAGGTGGTCGCGATGCTCGTCGGTGTCGGGGAAGTCTGTCATGGTGAGTAGTCGAAGGCTTACTTCTCCGAGCGCGTGCCCGCAAGGCTCAGCGGTGGCGCGCGCGTCGGCATCGATGCCGTCAACAGCCGCTCCACAAACGGGACATAACCCGTAAGTAATCGATGACTGTGAAGCGGCCTTTCGTGGGGTTTGAAGACCCTGGAGTTCTATATTTCGCATCGTTGTAGTCGCGATCAACGCGGCGCCCGTGCTGCCACACGGGCGTCGACTCTTTTCCGCAACGACGCCCCGAGGAGCTCCGCGTCGATCGTAGTGACCCAATCATGGTTCATTGGATATAAATATTGGGCTATCTTTGGACCAAATAGAACCATTATATCAGGATCATGAATGCTATCGAAGACGCTTTTGACTGGCTTTTTGGCCAAGACAGTATGGGCCGTCTCCGGGCAGACTGGATGACTGGGAGTGACGATCGTATTCTGGAGTTCCTCGAAGACACGGGGGCCGGCCACAGTCTGCGCGGGATTGAGAACAACTTCGCGGAGAGGGGCCAGTCCATCTCCTACACTACTCTCAAGAGAAGAATCCCCAAGTTGGAGGAAGCTGGCTTGATCTATGAGATCGAAGGAGAGGGATCTTACTATGCGATTACTGAGAAAGGAGAGGACTATCTCCGCGAGGAGGAGGATCTCCGCGACGAACCCGAGCCTCACGTCTGACTGTCTTCGGATCACGCGGAACCCCTCCCGTCGAGATCGCTGTCGTAGGGGCCAGCGGGCGTGTGGAGCTCGACGTCGTCGCGCTCGTAGAGCCGACCAGTCTTCTGATCTCGGAGTTCGTCGAACGAGGCATCCACTTCAGGAATCCGAGCGCAGGCGGCACACCAGAAGTGGTGGTTCGTCGGCTCCCAGTCGTGGTGGCCGTTCGGACAGGTCCACTGCCACCGATCGTAGTCGTCTTCGAGGTTGATGCGCTCCTTCTGGGACATAGACAGGAGCGACCGAGGATAGCCTATGTAAAAGTGGAAATCCTTGTACGCGTAGTGAAAGTGAAAGTGGTAACCAGACTGGCTTTATCTGTAGATATAAGGTAGAAGAGAAACAGATGGGTGGCATGATCAGATCGATCTGGTACAAGCTTCGGGCGATACTACTTGCCCCGTTATGGTTGATCCGCCATTACGCACTCGCGATTCTCGCATTCCTACTGGTGTTCGGTGCAGTTCTGTACTACCTTGGAGGTCTGTAGGGACTGACCGAGAAGGACGTGGTGCGGAAACTAACTTTATAGAATCTGGTCCCCTTCAGGCAATATGGTCGACGTTGAAGGGACTCTCGCGTATGCTGCTGTCTATCTGATTGGATTTATCATAGCACCATATCTGCATGAGGGCAGTCATTGGGCTGTCGGTAAACTCGGGGATACAGGCCCGGAAGTCGACTGGCGGATCGCAAGAGGGCTTGTGCCGCAGGCTGTTCGCCATAAAAGAATAGAGACGATTGACGGCGCGATAATACGGCTTTCTGGTCTGTCTATATTCCTTTGGCTACCCCCATGGATTCTTTCGCTGGGAATCTTAGCTGTAGAGATCAACCCGCTGACGGTTCTGATTGTATTACTACCGTTTCTCGTAGTTTTTGGAATGGCGACAGAGAGTGATGTACTTGCAGTTCGCAGTCCTGAAAAGTATCGAGAACGCTCAATAGACGACGAACTTCCCGCGGATCCCGTGTTTAGTGTTAAAGTAGTGTTTGGCGTTCTACTGGTCAGTATGGTGTACGTGATGCTTCTGCACTAACTGAGTCACCTATCCGTAGTACTGTCCGTCTATCAAGCCGACGCGGCGGTCACGTACGAAGACACCGACCTCTCAGATAGTCAGGTCCGAAACATCTTCAACCGCGCCCGGGATCAAGCGGATCCGGGCGACGACATCGCACTCGCTGAGACGCCATCCGGCGATATCGCTGCCTACGTCGGTCCAGAGGCAGAGCAAGCCGCAGCGGCCGCACGCGAACAGCGCGCAGCCGAATCGATTACTTCCCAGCTGTCGGAGCGTGGGCTGGAGCGGGGCGACGACTTCGTGCTGGAGGAGACTGACTCCGGGATTCAGGCCGACATAACGCCCCAGTACTACGAAGAACAGGCAATCGAGCAGTCGGACACGCTCCAGTCTCCGGAGGACGTTCGGGTAGTCCAGGAGGGCGACCAACTCAGCGTCGAGGTCACCGAAACCGGGCAGGCCCGCGCAGAGCAAGAGCGCCTCGAGGAACGGGATCAGGCGCGTATCGCGGCGATTCAGGGGCTCCAGAGCCAGACCGACGAGAACCTGACGACTGATGACTTCGACGTCCAGATCGTCGACGGGAACGTCCAGGCTGGGCTCACAGAATCGGGCCAGGAGCGGGTGTTCGGCGAGAATGATCAGCAGTCACCGACGCCCCAGAATCCACAACGCAGCCAGCAGCGCGACCCGGAGCAGCAGATCATCGCGCAGCTGGAAGACGAGACTGGGATGGACGTCACGCGCGAGGACGTGGAGTTCGAACGCGAGGGTGGCCAAGTGACGGGCCGGCTCACGCCAGAAGCTCAACTCGATGCCCAGCAGACCGGTCCCGAGCGCCAGTTCTTCGGGGTCATCGAAGAGGCGACCGGCGTCGAAGGGCAGACAGAGCAGTCGATCGCTCAGACCATCGAGGATGCGTTCTGGATCCCCGGCGAGCCCGTCCGAGAGACGCGACAGGAAGCAGCGAACACGGTCCGCAGTGGGGTCGACTGGGTGACTGACGGGTTCGATACCGTCATCGAGAACGCTGACCAGCAGGCGGAAGACATCACGTCAGACGTGCCGTCTGGAGATCTCGGACGTGCATCCGCGGCTGTCGGCGTGACTGGCGTCGGAACGGGCGTGGGAACCGGAACCGGCGTCGGAACGGGCTTCGGGACTGGGACAGGCCTCGGCACTGGTGTCGGCGGTGCTGGCGGGACCAGCGTCGGTCTGGGCGGCGCGGCGGCTGGTGCCGTCGCCATCCCGGCACTCGCCGCCTACGGAGAGTTCTCCGACGACGGAGAGCTTCAGCCGGGGGACGCCGTCGAAGACCGGACCGAGGTCCAGGTGCCCGACCAGCAGGAGCAGACTGGCGAACTTCAGGTGCCCGAGAACCAGCAGTCAACTGAGCAGGAACTCCCGATCCGAGATCCGACGGTCACCTCTGAGATTGGGATTCCCGATCAGCAGGACCAAACTGATCCGCAGACGATCCAGACAGAACAGATCGTCATCGGCGAAGTCGGTGAACAGACTGGAGACGATGTCGTCGAGATCACGGAAGAGGACCTCGTCGACGATCGCATCTCGGAGCAGCCTGGAAATCGTGCCCCCGGGCAGCGGATCAATCAAGAGCGCGGTTCCGGAATCTCGGACCTCTACAGGCAAGGACAGCAGCGCGAAGTGACTGAGCAAGATGAACCAAGCTTCCAAGAACGAAACCTCCCGTCGCTCGTGGTCCCGGGAGAGAGCGCAGCTGAGCAGTCGTCGCAAGAAGCACAGCAGAGGTCAGATGAAGCGAGCGAACGACAAGTCCAAGAGGCAGATGAGTTAGCGGCTCAGCAGCCCGATATCGGCCAAGGAATCGGTGTCGGACCAGAGACCGGCGTTGGAGAGGGATCGACGGGTAGAGCAGATCCTCTGTCGCGACCCGGCGTCGGATCGCTGCCGCTGTTCAGAGAAGATGCCCGGACCCGCGGTTTAGAAGCTCTCGATACGGCTGCGGTTGCACAGCCTGCTCTGGCACAGCAACTCAGTAATCCGTTCGAGTCTCCTCCTGAGACAGGCCAAGGGTTCCAACAGCCCGATGAGTTCCCGAATCCGAACCAGTTCAGCAACTCCCGGAACCGACGCCGCAGGCCCCGTGATTTCGAATTCAGCGGCGCGGACGGGCCGGACCGGGGTGACGATCCGTGGTCTGCCAGTGGTGGAAGTTCGGGCAACTCGCTCACAACGGGCTGGTTCCAAGAGACGGTCGTCTCGACGGCACTCGGCCCAGATCCCGAGGCGGCCCGCGCCCCCGATCCGGAGACGCTCGAGGGCCAGCCACTCGGTCTCCGGCTGACGGGCGAACTGCCGACGGAGGCACAGGTGACCGGCGACGCGGAGACGCGCGAGGCGATCGCCGACGCCGAGGACCTGTTCACCTTCGGCGGCGACTCGAGCGAAGGAGGGTTCTGGGATGGACGTTTTTGAAGTCCCGTTTGCGCTCCTGACGTTCCTCGGGCTGGTCGCGATCGCGCCGGTCTGGTTCTGGTACATCAACAACTTCCAGACCGTCGATAGCCTGAGCCCGGAGTCAACGTTTCTGGTGAACATTACGTTCCCGCTGCTGGCGTTGCTCTACCTGGCATCGTGGCTCGAGGGTGGTCCGGCATGATGAACGACCGCGCGGCAATCCAACTGACGGATGCCATCCTGGCGTTATTCACGCTCGTCGCAATCCTCGCGATGGCACCGTTCTTCAGCAAGTTCACGTCGATGGCAGCGTCGGAAGCGGATCCGTTCAGCAGCCTGCTCCTCCAGATGACGATCCCGATCCTGCTGATCGGACTGATCCTGTCGATCGGCGCAAGTGCTCGACGAGGAGGGTAACCATGGACGACAGAGCCAGGATCACGGTGCCCGACGTCGCAATGTTCCTCGGCGCGATAGCGATGGTCGGAGCGCTGTATCCAGTTTTCGCGGCCGGCCTCGAGGATAATCTGGGCCAGATGGATCAGGGGACGATCTACCTGTTCCGTCTGATGCTGCCGCTGATGGTCCTGGTCATCTTCGGGCTCATCTTCAGGAAAGCCGCCGCGGGGGGTCGACGATGACGGACGACAGCGCGCCGAGGGCCAGGCTCGGCGTGTACGTCGTGATCGCACTCCTGCTGACGGCCGGCGTCGTCGCTGCGGCGGCCGACTACTGGACTCCGACGCGGAACGTCCCGCTCGGTCACGACGACGGGACGGACGTGATCGTCCAGTGCGAGTGCGAGGTCGACATGAGCAACTTCACGCGCGGGTCGACGATCGTGGTGAACTCCACGGCCGGGAACGCGACCGTCGACGGTGCCGCGGGGACGCGCGCCCGACTCGACAACATCGAGGGGTCGTGGACGACGGTCTCGGAAGTCGACGCCAGCACGGGAGACATCTCGATCAACCCGTCGGACAAGCAGCGCGTGACGGTCGGAGGTGGCCTCGACTCGATCGAGTGGCAACCCGAGAGCGCGACCGAACTGGACGACGGGACTGTCGACTTCCGGTACTCGGCGACCTCGTCGGCGAACGTCTCGATCGGCGGCCTCCCGGGCGACACTGACGTCGCGGCAATCGACGACCAGTCGGACGAGATTCTGGCGACCTCGACGACAAACGCGGACGGACGGGCAACGTTCCAGGGTCTGTCCAGCGGTGACCACGACATCCGGATCCGGAAGACGCCGGAGACGCTGTATATCAGGGACGAGCAGACCAACGAACTGCTTGATAACGTCTCTGCCGAGATTCGGTTCTACGTCGACGATAAGGAGTCGACGGAGGTCGTTGAACGGCAGTCCTCTGATGGGACGGTCAACTTCACCGGCCTGCCGAGCGACGCGCAGTTCGTCGCGCTAGTCGACGCGGATGGATACCTCCCACGACGAGTCTACGTCGAGTCGCTCTACCAGCAGCAGGACATGTTCCTGCTGAACGAGTCGGCCGAATACAACTCGAAGGTCTTCGAGTACAGCGATTACACTGGCCGATTCGGAGCAGACAATACGGCACTCCTCGTCCAGCGAGCGATCAACGGATCGTGGAGGACTGTCCAGGGCGACGTGATCGGATCGACGGGTGAGTACCGCGTCCAACTGGCGAATAACGTCAGGCATCGGCTCGTTGTCCTCAACACGGAGACTGGCGAGCGAATGGTCCTCGGTCCATACACTCCCATTGCGGACGGCGCACAGCAGATTCGGGTCCACGCCGACGGCGAGATCGAGATTCGCGACGTCGGGCCGATCGTCAACAACAAGCCGATGCTCGGGGTCGTCCCGGCGGGCCAGACGGACGTCACGGTCGACGTCCGCGAGCTCGACGAGTCGGTGTCGTCGTTCAACGTGACGGCGATTCGCGAGAACGAGACGAACTCGACGGTACTCGCGAACGACTCGGCGACAGGGGCCGGGAGCCTGACGCTCTCACTTGACCTCAGCAACATGAGCGACAGTACACTCGTGGTCAAGACCCAGTTCGAGATGGACTCCGGCAGAAGCGGGACCAGATACCGGAATTACTCGATCAACCGGCAGTTCGAGAATCCGAACTCGCTACTGAGCGTCGCAGGTGACGTGCCGTCGTTGCTGCCTGCTGGCGACGTGGCGGCGTTCCAGACGATGGTGTCGGTCCTGCTGTCGATCCTGATGGCGGGCGCTGTGGCGACCAACTATCGTCTCTCGTCGGAGTCGATCGGGCTGGTGGTCGTGCTGGTGCTCGCGGCGTTCAGCGTGATCGGCTGGGTACAGTACGGGCTGGTCTTCGCCTCGAGCGTGGCGTGGATCAGCTTCACCGCGCTCAGGAGGGGGATCTAACGATGCGGTTCTCGCACGTGATCCTCACGTACTTCGTGATCGGCGCAATCATGTGGGGTGGCGGTGCGATCATGTGGGACTCGGCTGGTGTCGGGGGCTTCATCATCGACGACCCGACGACCGGCGGCGTAGACGCCAACGAGTCGACCGCGGACGATCTCGAAAATATGGGTGGACCGATCCAGCAGTCGCTTCAGCAGCTGGGTGGTCCACTTCTGGCAGTTTGGAACTTCATCGTCAAATTGATCGGCTACGTGTTCTGGCCGATTACAGTCCTCCAGAGCGCGAACGCACCGCCGCGCGTGACAGTCCTGCTCGGCGGGTCGTTCTCGATGGCGTTCATCGGAGCGACTGTCCGACTGATCCGGGGGAGTGCATGATGAAGAAACGAACCAAGCAGGCGGTGGCGGCCGCGTACGTGGTCGGAGTACTGATGCTGACTGTTGTGGCCCTCACGATGGGTGGAACGGCAGCAGCCGCCAACGACGCGCCATACTACGACAACGAGAGCACTGAGGTCGGAAACGAGACGTGGATGTCGGGCGTCACCGACGGATCGCTCTCGAGCATCCTCGACATGGCGACGAGGGTCGGTCCGTTCATCATCGGGAGCGGGTTCTCAGCCCAGGGCGGCGTCGGCAGTGCCGGCGTACTCCTGACCGGCCTGCTCGTCGGTGGCGTGATGGCGGCGTCCGGGTTCCGTGCAGGTGTCGGGACGGTCGCAGGTGCGGTGATCGCCGTCGTCGCGACGTTCGCGATGTTGACGGTCGGGATCGGCCCGACGTGGGCGTACCCGGTGACGCTATTCGTCGTCGGCGTCGTCGCCGCGACGGTCCTGTTGAGAGCCATCCGCTGACTACCCGCTCCCGATGACCCGGCAAATCGGCGAGGTTGCGGGTCACCCAACGAGACAACTATGACCGACGAAGATCCCAACGAACTGCGACAGCGAGTTCGCGAACAGGAGGAGCGAATCGAGCAGCTGGAGAGCATGGTCAAGCGGATGATGCCGAACCGGCGAGACGTACTGAAGGCCGGCGGAGCGGCGGCAGGCGCTGGTCTGCTCGGCTTCGGGGCTGGAACGGCATCCGGATCGGATACGTCCTCACGTCGTGCCGGAGCGCCGGGCGACGAGGTCGACGTCTACCTCGACGAACTGAAGGATCCCAGCGGGGATGTCGTCGCCGACGTCGACGATACGGGCGCAGTCGAATTCCTGCGACCGGTCAGTGTAGAAGAGATGGCCAACGGATGGTTCTATGCTGGCGCGTACGATGGGTCTGATCCTGACAGTAGATTAGATAACGCGCTATCTGACGCTCCGAGCGAAGGGAGTCTTATCTTTCTTGAGCCGATGGAATATTCTTCTAATCGATCATTCGGTGGTATTACGCTGGTCGGTACAGGGATCAGATATCAAGATTCAACATACGTAACTGGGGATTGGACAGTCTCTGGGCCTGAGACGGCTGTTGAACGGGTCTGGCTGGGCGGCTCAATCACAGTCGATCAGCCTGATTGTTTACTCACTAAGATCCGTGGCAACGGTTCGATAACATTTAGCTCTGGAACCTCGGGTGGTGTGGCGGATACGATAGTGGGGGTGCCAGTGACAGACAACGGATCAAACACCATTGGCACTACCTCATAGTGAGAAATACTGGCCGGCTGTTTCAGTCGAGATAGTCGCGAATCTTTAGCGGGATCACGACGACTCCAGGAAGGAGCGAGGCGAAGATCCAGACGGGAGGATCAGATATCGGTGCGTTCTGGATCTGTCCGATAGAGCCAATCGTCACCTCCTGTAGCGTGGCGTTGTTGCTCGCTCGCCAGCCGGACAGGAATCCAACGACGAGCAGCAGCAAGTGAATGTAGGCGTCGAGGAGATACTCAGAAAGCGAATCCCAGTTCTCCATCATGGCTCGGCGTAGAGAACGCTCTCGGCTGCACAGAACTCGGTAGCGTAGCCGTGTGAGTTGAGCAGCCCCTCGCACATCGTCCGTGTCGACTCTCCGACCCGCTCGTCGGAGACGTCGACGACGATCTCGCAGTCGAGATCGACAGTCCCGGCGAGGACTTCTGGCTCTGCACCCTCGGCTTCGACCTTGACCAGATCCGGGTTGTATCCCCACTCGTCGACCATCGTCGTGACGGTTCGACCGTCGATCGACGTGGTGTCTCGAGCAGTGGTTCCTCGATCGAGACCGAGAGCAGAGGACTCGGGCCATCCGTGGCGAGGTCCATCTCGACAGGTTCGTCCGAGTGCCACGCGAGACGGCCGTCTACGTCCACTCTCTCGCCGACGTTGCGTCGGAGGCAGGTGGCGTTCCGTGGATCCGGTTCCACAGCGAGGATCCGCTCGTGATCGTCCTCGAGGCTGGTGGCAAGCTCGCCGATGAAAGCGCCAACGTCGACGACGTGGTCTCGGTCGCTATCGTGGAACTCGGTCGGAGTGGCACCGAAGTACTTCTCTCGAGTCCGGGTCAGTGGATCCGCGCCGATGTGTGAGAGTCGGAGTGCATCGTGCGCACGCGGCACGATCCAGTCCCGACCGTCGCGGTCGTGCTGGAGTCGCCAGGTGCCGTCTGCAAGTCGTCCAAGGCGATGTGGTGTGCGGAGGTTGAAGATCCTCGCGAACGCCGGCTCGGGGACGGCCTCGACGGCCGCCATTGGGTAGTTCCCCTGAAGAGCGAGCTGTCTGGCTTTCGAGACGCTCATGCCAGTAGGGGCGACGTATCTACCTATCAACCCCCATTCAAAGCCCAACTGGCTGTTGATCGGCGGTAGTATTGCGGTTGCAGTGCGGTAGCCGGACCGAGCGCCAGCGAAGGTCCGGGTGTATTTGAAATTCGTGCCCTTAGGTACACGCCCTAAAGGGGGTATGCCCAGCCGACGACAAAGCGCGACCAACAGCCCACCGTAGGCGTCGAGAGAACTGGTAATATTTCAGCAATAAAACGGCTGGAACGCGGTTGCCTTTATAAAATAAACAGGGGGCTGGATAGTGATGCCTCTATCCTGTCGGGCGTCAGCCGCTCTTATTCACGTTCCCGTCAGGCGTGCCAGTAAACGAAACTGAATCGTAGGGGTCGCCCCCGCCCTTCCTGAGGATGCTGCCGTCGACGACGATCTGCCAGCCCTTCCGGGGATTGCCGTCGCGGTCGACCCAGTCAATCAGGCCGTTCCTGATCTTCTCGGTGGGGATACCAGAGCCCTCGGCGGCCTCGAGCCCGGAGCGGAGAATCTTCATAAGCTCTCGCTCGCCGACACGCCGACCGAGCTTGAGGCGAATACGGTCTCGCTGGCTGTTGACAAGTTTGATCCCGTGGCGCTGCATCCACTTCTCAAGGGCAGAGGTGCCTTCGCCACGAAGCAGCGAATCCCGATCGACGACCTCACGAATCGCGTCTCCGGCCCATTCGGTCGTTTCGCGGACCTGCTCGAGGATATCCGTCGCGTGCTGGCGCGTAGCGTCGTCGATGAACTTGACGATCCCGTTGTCTGACTCCAGGAGCGCGGAGAACTTATCGAGGAGACGGTAGACAGCCGACGTGCTGGCGTCGGCGTTCTCGGCGAGTTCCTCGTAGTGCTGGTTCCCGCCATCGGTGAGGACCTTCGCGATCTCGAGGTCGGTATCGGTGACGTCAGCGCGAACGAACTCGCTTTCGACGTGATGCTCGGTTGCATCGCGGAGGTCAGGCAGCGGATTTGAGACGAGTTCGACCGCGTCGCCAGCGTTGCCGTCGAAGTAGGGATCTTCGTCGGTCCAGACGTCCGCGTCGGGCGTGACGGGAACGTCAGCCCAGTAGAGGATGTTGTGGACGGCCTCGTCGAGCTCAGAGACGACCTCGTCGCGCTCGTGCCAGTCGAGAGACTCGCCGGGGTGGTACTCACTGGAATAGGACATCTCGATCTTCGGATCGGCGAGCGGATCATCGTCGCGGTCCGTACTCTCTGAACGAACGTGGAATGGGTGATAGCACTTGAAATGCTTACCGTAGGACTGATCCTCAAGCAATAGGTCCCAAGTATCGGGATCGATCGCGACGCTCTGGTAGTGGCCCTCAATCTCCTCGTGGTCCCACTTGTACTCGCCACGGCCGCGCTGATCCTTTGCGAAGTCGGCAATCTCGTCGATGATGCCGCCGGACCCGGTCAGGTGATCCTGCGCGACAGCCCGATCGAGACGCCCGTAGCGTTCGAACTGGTAGATGCTGGAGTACGGGTGCGGATTTTCGTGGAAGTAATCCGGGTTCAGGCCGATGTGATCAGCGAGTGCCTGAAGCAACTCGAGCGACTCGTCGACTGAGAGGTTTGTCGTGATGGACTGGACGCGAATTGACTCCGGGCAGTCGTCAGGCATCGACTGGATCGGGTTCCCGGAGTGGACGTTCATCGCGTCGGGAAAGCCGGGCCGGAACTGGAAAACAGCGTCACGGTCTCCCCAGTCGTCGACAGCCTCGAGCTTGTACTGATATTCGTAGAGTCCGTCTTCGAACTCATCGGGATTCTCGGGATGGGCGAGCTGACCGTTCCAGTGCTTGGCACCGACGATCTCCCAAGTTTCGCCGCAGGCCTCGAACGGGCCGAGAGTCTCGTCGTGATCGGGCTCGAAGACACTGACGACGCCCCAGTACGGAGAGAGGCCGTGATCCTCCCAGAGAAGGTTCTGGCCCAGACCGTGAGTCTCGAGGCCGATCGGGTTCTCCTCCTCTACGATCATTTGTCGACCCCCCGTTGATCGGCCTCGCGATCAGCGAGATAATCGCGCCGACGCTTGATCTTGTCGCGGACGTCGCCATCGACGCCAAGGCGGCGAGCGACTGCGAGCCACGCGGCGGCGACCTCGGGCTCGCTGATGCCACGGATCCGTGGTGTCGGATCCATGTCCGTCTGCGGTGCAAGCCACCGAGCCGGGTCTTCTCCAATATCGGCCTTCAGCCGCGGGAACTCGGTGCGATCAACTTCCGCGACCTGTCCTCCGTCAGCGATGAGCCGTTGGTCGTCAGCGTCGTCAGGTGTGGGGATTCGCCCGACGCGGTCCCCCCACAGCGTTTGCAAGTGATCCCACTCGCAGTCCCGAATCGCGTCGGACGGTTCGGTAGCTGGAACGAGCGAACGTGGCCACTCACTCTGGCGATCGGAAAGCGCAGCAGGAACGATGCCGTTCTCGCCTTCGTATCCTTCGTGAGAGTAGCGGATGACGTAGGGCTCGGTGGGGTGAGCGTACCGGATCTGAAGCATCCGGCCGCCGTACTCGGTCGCCGCGCTGACGGCGTAGACGCGGGGTTTCTGGCCGGCGTCGGCGTCGACACCGTGCTCGATCCACGACTGGGGGATCGGGTGGAACTCCCAGTCGTCGACCTCGACAGGCCAGGTCACTGCTGCTCACCTCCGTCGGTGACGGGAGCATACTGCCGGTCGGCCCTGTACTCGCTCTGGCAGTCAGCGCAGAGGTCCAGATGATGCTGGTTGATCCGGATCTGGATCTTGTGCTGGTCGGGATCGATATCATCGCCGCAGTCGTCACAAGTGAGGCGGCCACCGTCGGCAGCGACCTCGGGTGATCCCTTTAGCAGCGGATCCTTCTCAGGCTTGTAGGTACGACAGCCGACCCACGGGAGATCGTCGTCTCGACGAGGACATCCCTCGTAGTGACCGTACTCGATAGGCTTGTTGGGCGACTCAGTGCAGCGTGCGAGGCAGCGCGGACAGATGAACTCCGAGTCCTTTCGGACTTCCGTGTGGCCGGTGTCGCCGATAACGGACTCGGAGCTCACGGCCGACACCTCCCTTCGTCGAGAGCAGGACAGCTTTGCTCTCCGTCCTCGATGGTGCTCCCGCAGAACTCACAGATGAGCGGGAGGGGCTGGTCGTGAGACCGGCGAGTCCGGCTCACGCCGACCACCTCCCGAACGCACCGCTCTGGAGTGGCGGAGTACAAGCGGCAAGAAGCGCCGCTTTACTTTTATACGGAGTGGGGTCGGAGGGGTATCGGTATTTCGACTTTCCGTCACTTTCTTGTCGATACGACGAGCCGTTCGACTGCCGGTTGGGGTTAGTCCTGATCATCGGGATCGAACTCCAGTCGGTCGACAAACTCCCGACGACGCTGCTCGAGCCGCTCAACGTCGTCGGCCTTGTCGTAGTAGCGACGGAGCGTATCAGGGTCAGAGTTGACGCGCTCCGCCACGGCCTCGTAGGAGAGGCCACTGTTCAGCTGCCAGGTGATGCTGCCCGTACGCACCTGATGGGGAGATCGGGAGGACGGGCAGCTACTGGCAGTGTTGCGCGCGGTCCAGTCGCAAGACCGCGGATCCTCGTCGTGCGGGCACGGAGCAGCCGCGCACGGAATCGTAGCCTGGTAAACCCAGGTCTGGAGCGTCGACGCCGCCGGGCGTCCCTGGCGACCAGACAGTAGCGGATCGCGACCGTGCTCGTCGCGCTTGTCGTAGCGGACGCCCTCCAGGTAAGCGTCGATCACCTCGCACACGGGGTCCGGAACAGCGACTGGACGCTCGCCGTGCTCCTTCTTTTTCAGCGGCGTCGACGGCAACCGGTGGCGGAACCAGAGGATCTGGTCGTCCGACCGGTAGTCGTCGAGATCGAGCGCTCGGAGGGCACCAAGCCGCGCACCCGTGAACCAGGCCAGTTCCAGTGCGACGTGACGCTCGCTGGCGTACTCAGTCGGCGAATCACGGTAGTGCTGGATTAGCCGGAACGCGCGATCGGCGTCGAGGCGGACGTCGGAGGTCTCCTCGCTCTGCTCCAGCTTCGGGATGTTGACCTTGTAGGGCAACATCTCGTCGACGGCCTCGATGCCGGCGGCGTACTCGAGGAAGACCTTGCACGCCGCCATCTGGCCCTTGATCGTCGTTGGAGCGAGGTCCTGCCCCTGCCGGAACAGCTTGAACTGCTCCAGGTGCCAGCCCGAGAGGTCGCCGACGGTCTCGATCGCCTCCTGGTCCTCGGCCCACTCGACGAACTGGCGAAGGCGGGTCTCGTAGTCGCGGAGCGTCTCGTCCGTGTAGTCGAGCTGCTTCGCGTCGAGGAACATCTCGTAGACCTCGCGGACCGACAGCTCACTCGGATCCTCGACGGGCGCACTCAAGCGCGACCACCTCCGCACTTCGACCACCCGCACTCGGGGCAGAACGGGCAGCCGCCCGACGGGTGGATGTGCTCGCTCCCGCAGTCCGGGCACTCGTTCATAGCAGCACCTTTTCGACGAGGTGGCGGGGGATCCACGTGTCAGCAGGCGAGCGCAGGCGAACGCACTCGTCGTAGATCTCGACGTGAACGTCCTCTGACCGTGTCGGAGTCGACGAGTCCCGGTGGTCGTAGTAGTAAACCGTCGCACCGTCCAGTTCTCGGAGGGGCTGGCGCTCGACGTGACCGCCGTCGGTGGCGATCTCCTCGACACGCTCTGGCTCGACGACGCCAGCGCGCACGTAGATGTCTCGCAGGTGGTCGCGATGCTCGTCGGTGTCGGGGAAGTCTGTCATGGTGAGTAGTCGAAGGCTTACTTCTCCGAGCGCGTGCCCGCAAGGCTCAGCGGTGGCGCGCGCGTCGGCATCGATGCCGTCAACAGCCGCTCCACAAACGGGACATAACCCGTAAGTAATCGATGACTGTGAAGCGGCCTTTCGTGGGGTTTGAAGACCCTGGAGTTCTATATTTCGCATCGTTGTAGTCGCGATCAA
>NZ_CP084092.1:300000-399575 GCF_020217425.1 Halomicrobium urmianum | reverse complement strand
AATCAACAGTAGATGTATGACAAATGTATTATTATATGGCTCTTCTACATCGAATCCATCTAGAAGAGGAGACCCGCGTAACGAACTGCTGTACGATCTAAACAGTACGATAGAGCGACTATTCTCCGGTAATCCACTGCAGGTTACCATCCAGAACACCTGGACGATCGACGAGACGTCTCCACGTGGCAGAACGTCGCTATCGGCCGATACAGAGCAACTGAACCGTGCACACTGGCGGTGTCAACGACCTTAACAGTGCGATAACTCTCAAACATACGGACCATGACAGGTATGACGAGTAGTAACCAGAGAAGAATACCCGATTGCATCCGGAGGTTGTCCGACCGCTCCGTCGTTGCCGGGCCCATCTGCACTGATGTCCGCCCTCGTCGGCAGCGGCGTCGCTGATCCCGAGCGGACCGGAATTGTTGACAGAGTCGTCAGAGTATTAATCATCGCCGGTAGAGGGTGCATCTATGGGACTCGAAGACGATTCGCTGCAGTATCACGCAGCGGGTCCCCCCGGAAAGATAGAGATATCGACGACGAAACCGACGAGCACGCAGCGGGACCTCTCGCTGGCGTATTCGCCAGGCGTCGCGGCCCCCTGCCGAGCCATCGACGGTGATCCGGTGGAGTCGTTCACCTACACCTCGCGGGGCAACCTCGTCGCGGTCGTCTCAGACGGCTCGGCGGTTCTGGGGCTGGGCGACATCGGGCCGGAGGCCTCGAAGCCGGTCATGGAGGGGAAGGGCGTGCTGTTCAAGCGCTTCGCCGACATCGACGTCTTCGACGTCGAGCTGGACGCCGAGACGCCCGAGGAATTCGTCGACCACGTCGCGGCGATGGAGCCGACCTTCGGTGGCGTCAACCTGGAGGACATCACGGCCCCGGAGTGCTTCGAAATCGAACGCCGGTTGCGGGAGGCCGTGGACGTCCCCGTCTTCCACGACGACCAGCACGGGACGGCCATCATCTCCGGGGCCGGGCTCATCAACGCGGCCGAAATCGCCGGCAAGGACCTGGGGGAACTCGACGTGACGTTCGCGGGGGCCGGTGCCGCCGCTACCGCGACGGCGCAGTTCTACGTCTCGCTCGGGGTGCCGAAGGAGAACATCACGATGTGTGATATCGACGGCATTCTGACGACGGAGCGGGCTGAGGCGGGCGACCTCAATCCGTACAACCGCGAGTTCGCCCGCGACGTCCCCGGCGGCGACCTCGCCGACGCGATGGACGGGGCGGACGTGTTCGTCGGCCTCTCGGTGGGCGGCGTCGTCGACCAGACGATGGTCCGGTCGATGGCCGACGATCCGATCATCTTCGCGATGGCCAACCCCGACCCGGAGATCGGCTACGAGGAAGCGAAATCGGCCCGCGACGACACGGTCATCATGGCGACTGGCCGGTCTGACTACCCCAATCAGGTCAACAACGTCCTCGGGTTCCCGTTCATCTTCCGCGGCGCGCTCGACGTTCGCGCGACCGAGATCAACGAGGAGATGAAGCGCGCCGCGGCCAGAGCGCTCGCGGACCTGGCGCATCAGGACGTGCCCGACGCCGTGGTCAAGGACTACGGCGACCAGCCGCTGCAGTTCGGCCCCGAGTACATCCTCCCCAAACCGCTGGATCCCCGCGTCCTGTTCGAGGTGGCGCCCGCCGTCGCCGAGGCCGCCGTCGAGTCCGGCGTCGCCCGCGAGGACGTCGAGGCGGAGACGTACGTCGAAGCGCTTGAAGCGCGGCTAGGCAAGTCCCGAGAGATGATGCGGATCGTCCTCAACAAGGCCCGGAGCGATCCCAAGCGGCTCGTCTTGCCCGAGGGCGGCAGCGAGAAGATGATCCGGGCGGCCCACCAGATCGCCGACCAGGGCATCGCCGAGCCGGTCCTGCTGGGCGACCGCGACCGGATTATGGAGACGGTCGACGGCCTCGGATTCGACGTCGTCCCCGAGGTGATGGATCCCGAGGAGATGGATCTGACTCCCTACGCCGACAGGCTGCACGACCTCCGCCGGCGCAAGGGCATCACCCGGCAGGAGGCGGCGGATCTGGTCCGGAGCGGCGACTACCTCGCCAGCGTGATGGTCGAGATAGACGAGGCCGACGCGATGCTGACGGGACTGACCCACCACTATCCGGAGGCGCTGCGGCCGCCGCTGCAGGTGATCGGCACAGCGGCCGACACCGACTACGCCGCCGGCGTCTACATGCTGACGTTCCGGAACCGCGTCGTCTTCTGTGCCGACACCACAGTCAACCAGAACCCGGACGCGGACGTGCTGTCGGAGGTGACGCGCCTCACGGCGGATCTGGCCCGGCGGTTCAACGTCGAGCCGCGGGCGGCATTGCTGTCGTACTCCGACTTCGGCAGCGTTCAGAATGCCGGAACGAGCAAGCCGCGCGCGGCCGCGGACCAGCTCAGAGCGGACCCGGACGTCGACTTCCCGGTCGACGGCGAGATGCAGGCCGACACCGCCGTCGTCGAGGAGATGCTCGACGGATCCTACGAGTTCTCAGACCTGGAGGACCCGGCGAACGTCCTCGTGTTCCCCAGCCTGGAGGCCGGAAACATCGCCTACAAGCTCCTCCAGCGACTGGGCGGCGCAGAGGCGATCGGCCCGATGCTGGTCGGTATGGACAAACCCGTCCACGTCATCCAGCGCGGCGACGAGGTCAAGGACATCGTGAACCTGGCGGGCGTCGCCGTGGTGGACGCCCAGCAGCAGTAATACGGGCTGTTATCGGTCAGTACCGGCACGATCGCCCACGGACGGGCGGTCGAACCGGAAGACAGCTATAGTAGCAATTGAACGCACTGACACACTCGAAGGGCACCCGTGATGTCCTTCGATGTGTAAATAGCTTCAATTTCTACTATACAACAGTCCGTATACCGCGGGTGCAGCGAGGTCCCGACCGTGGGGAGGGACATCGATGTGGCGAGCGGGAGTGAGCGCAGCGAGCGACGCGCGAGCCGCGAGCGCCTTTTTCGCCCTGGACGGTGCAATCACTGCAGGGACCGCCGCAGCCAGACGGGACGTGAAACTGCGAGCTGCTCCTCGACCGATGGTAACATACGTCACGTTCACTGTTTCTGAACGAAAATCTGCCGTTAGCGTGTTGTGATCGAATTCCCCCGGCCGGTCACTCGGTCCTATAACAGGCGTACTATCGTTACCGAACGGAGTGAAACGACGTCTACTGAGACGTCGAGGCCGACTGCCGCCTCGCCGCCACATCGATCGATACGCGTCGATCATTTCCACATTGGTGACCGCGGTACGACTTACTACAGTAGAAATTGAACGCACTGACACACTCGAGGGCCACTCGGGGTGCCCCTCGATGTGTAAATAGTTTCAATTTCTACTGTAGAACCAGACCGTCTACTGTCAGCAGGGACTCGACGACCGTTTCCCTCCCGGCGTCCTCGGCCAGTGCCAGTCTGGACTCGGCGAAGTAGTACCTGAATAAACGTGCTCTCGGTGTGGTCGTCCGAACCCCCGGACGCTTCTGGGCCCGATCGTTCACGGGCTTCACTCGTCGGGCCGGCCGATACGTCCCGTCGACGGATCGGCATCTGCCGTCGCTTTGTCCCAGATGTACCATTTTACTCTCAATGCAGGATATATTATGTACTGTGAAACGATCTTCTCAGCTGACCGCGAGTCGTAGACAGCCACACGACGGCGGATTGCTATTCAGACGGTGATACACGGCCGGAAACCATCGATCGGCACCAGTCGATTCTATCCGACCTGATTCACTGTCTCGAGTGACGAACGTTGGCAGCGACTCTCCGATCGAAGCGTTCAGAGGAGTGTCTACACTGAGTTCGGCCAGTCTGGACTGACATCTCGGCACTTCCCTGATAGAGTGATTGGCTGACACCAGACGCTACTATCATCTGACTATTGTGAAAAGAGATGCGAAGAATTATACTTCTCTCACCGGGTTTGATAGCCGCCGAAGGATACCGCGTTCGTGACCCAGCCGGTCTTCCGGGCAGTCCGTTTGCTGGAGACGGCCGTGCCCGCGTCCCGGCCGTCAGGTACCGCCTCCGCGACAGTGATCGATGGGACGCCGTCCCACAGCAGGGACCGCAGAGAGAAGACTTATGGCTAACTGACTGATTAGTCAAACCATGCGCGAGTCGACCTCTCGAAAACGACCATGGCTCGCAGCGCTGCTCGCAGCAGTCATCACGGGGCTCGGACACCTCTATCTCCGCCGATGGCGGCGCGCGCTCGGGTGGCTCGGCGTCGCGTTCGCCGCCACCGTTCTCTTCGTCGATCCCGGCGCGCTGGAGGCGTTCGCGAGCGGGCAGGCCGTCGATCCGCTGGCGGTCGCGCCGACGCTCGTCGTCGGCGCCCTCAGCGTCGTCGACGCGTACCTCGTCGCGTCGGCTCAGAACGCGCTCGCTCGGCGGACGACGACCGAAGACGGGCAGTTCACCCACTGTCCGAACTGCGGCAGAGAACTGGACTCCGACCTCGAGTTCTGTCACTGGTGTACGGCGGACGTCGAGGCCGTGGACGCGACGGCGCCAACTGACCGGGACGACCGGCAGTAACGGCCTGGGTCTCGTCCAGAACTACCCCGCAAGATCCGGGGCCCGGGACCAGCCGTTACTCCACTCCGTCGAAGAGCACGGCGGTCACGTACTCCGCCGCAGTCCGCCGACCCGTCGCGAGGGCGTCTCCGTCGTCCAAGACGACGGCCCGCGTGCGGGAGCCGTCGACGATGGTCATCAGCGACCGCGCCACCTGTTCCGCGTCGGCGTCCCGGAACACGCCCTCGTCGATCCCGTGATCGATCACGGTGCGGATCATGTAGCGGACGTACTCGTCGTTCTGCTGGAACCGCTCGCCGAAGGCCTCTCTGTACGGAGCCTGGCTCCGCATCTCCAGCATCGCGATCAGCAACTCCTCGTGATCCTCGGCGTCGACCAGCAGCCTGTCGAGCAGCAGGTCCAGTCGCTGTTCCGGGTCGGTGGTCTCGACCTCGTGGATCGCGTCCACGAGCTGGTCGAGGACGTAGTCGAGAAACGCCGCGAGCAGGTCCTCCTTCGTGTCGTAGTGGTAGTGGATCGCGGCCGTCGACTTGCCGTACTCCTCCGCGATCCGCTTGATCGTGAGGTCGGCGTAACCGTGTTCACACAGGGCGCGGTAGGTCGCGCGCATGATTTCCGCGTCCGGGTCGGAGGAGTCGCGGTCCGGCAGGTCGGCCATTGCCCGACTGTTGGGCCTGTAGCGGATAACGGTTTTGACTCTGCCGTTAGCTCCGGCCCGGGACGGTCGACCTACCTGAGCCCTTACTGCGCTTGATGCTTCCGGTATCTCGGTGGCGATACCTCTTCCAAAGACTTTTGACTAATCGGTCAGTAAGTAACCTATCGACCGACATGGAGGACGAACCAGCCACGAACATCCTGGAGGCGACGTACCGGGCCCTCTGTGAGCACGGCTACGACGACCTCACCCTCCGGGACGTCGCCGCCGAAGCGGACAGGAGCAAAGCATCGATCCACTACCACTACGAGAGCAAGGACCAGTTGTTCGTCGCACTGCTCGAGTACCTCTCCGAGCGGTTCGTCGAGCAGGTGACCGCGGCTGACGGCGACACGCCGCGCGAGCGGCTCGACGTCCTCTTCGGGGTGCTGCTGGGCGCGGACGCGTCGGAGAAGTCGCTCAGGACCGCGATGTTCGAAGTGGCGGTCCGTGCGCCCCACGACGACGCGATCCGGGAGCGACTGGCTGCGTTCGACGACCTCCTGTTCGAGCGGTTCCGGGCGATCGTCGCGGCCGGTGTGGAAGCCGGCGAGTTCGACGAACGGATCGATCCCGACGTCGCCGCAGAGACGCTCGTCGCGGGCGTTCTGGGCGCACTCGTTCGACAGGTCGTCGTGGGGCGCTCGTCTGAGCGGGCCTACGCCGATATGAGCGCGTACGCGGAGTGACAGCTACTCGCCGACGAGCGGACGGGGGTCGCACAGTGACGGACCTCCGCGGCCGCGTCGCCGCTCTCTTCAGGGGCCCCGAGGAGTTCGACCTCACGTCGGGCAGCATCGGCAAACCCCTCTTCTTCCTGTCGATGCCTATCGTCGTCACGAACCTCTTCCAGACCGCGTACAACCTCGCCGACACGTTCTGGCTGGGCCAGTACGGCACGGACGCGCTGGCCGCGATCAGCTTCGCCTTCCCGATGGTCTTCCTGCTCATCTCGCTGGGGATGGGCATCTCCGTCGCCGGGAGCGTCCTCGTCGCCCAGTACACGGGCGCCGGCGCGGAGCGCGACGCCGAGTACGCCGCCTCCCAGACGGTCACGTTCGCCGTCATCGCGTCGGTGCTGCTCGGCGGAGTCGGGTACTTCTTCGTCGAGGGATTCCTCGACGTCATGGGAGCGTCCGACGACGTGTTGCCGCTGGCGACCAGCTACATGGAGGTCATCTCGCTGGGGCTGGTGGCCATGTTCGGCTTCGCCGTCTTCATCGCGCTCATGCGGGGCTACGGCGACACGATCACGCCGATGCTGGTGATGTTCGGCTCCGTCGTGCTCAACATCGCGCTGGACCCGTTCCTCATCTTCGGCTGGGGGCCGTTCCCCTCGATGGGGATTCGCGGCGCCGCCGTCGCCACGGTGTTCTCCCGCGCGCTCGCGCTCGTCGTCGGGCTGGCAGTCATGTTCCGCGGGACCCGTGGCGTCCAGATCCACCTCGGGGACATGACTCCCGACGTCGAGTTCCTGCGCCGACTCGTTCGCATCGGCGTGCCCGCCTCGATCGAGGGGACCGGCCGGGCGCTGTCGATGAACCTGCTGCTGTTCATCGTCGCGCTGTTCCCGGACCCGGTCGTGGCCGCCTACGGCATCGGCACCCGCGTGTTCTCGGTGATCGTCCTGCCGGCGATCGCCGTCGCCCGCGGCGTCGAGACGATGACCGGCCAGAACGTCGGTGCCGACAAGCCGGACCGCGCCGAAGCGGCGGCCGGCCTCGCGGCGAAGGTGCTGTTCGGCGTCCTCACGGCGGCGGGGATCGCCGTCGTCTGGTTCGCCGCCGCCCCCGTCGCCGACGTGTTCACGACCGACCCCGAAGTCGTCGACATCGCGACCGGGTTCCTGCGCATCGTCGCGCCGACGTTCGGGTTCATCGGGATCACGCGGGCCTACACCGGCAGCTTCCGCGGCGCCGGCAAGACGCTGGTCGCCGCCGCCATCTCCGTGCTGATGCTCGGCGTCATCCGGTTCCCGATCGCGTGGGTCGCCGCCGCCGAGATCGGCGAGACCGGCATCTGGCTGTCGTTCGCGATCTCCAACGTCGCCGGGGCGATCATCGCCTACGCCTGGTACAGGCGCGGGACCTGGCGCGACGGCGACCTCACCGAACAGCGCGTCGACGTCGACGGCGCGACCGGCGATCCCACATCGACGGACGACTGAGCAATGAGCGTCGACTCCTTCCGGTCGGCCGTCGACCGCCGCCTCGAGGCCGCCGTCGAATCCGCGGACCGCACCGGCCTGTCCGCGGCGCGTGCGGTGTTGACTGAGTGCGACGACAGGTGGTACGGTCGGCTCCTGCTGCGCTCCTACGAGTCGGTCGCGGGATCGGCGAGCGCCGGGGCGGTCCAGTCCGCGGCCGCGGCGATCGAACTCTTCCGGGGGTACTGTCGGCTCCGGAGCGAACTGCTCGACCGGGCCGAGAGCGGCGCTGCCCGCTCGCCGTCCCGTGATCCGACGCGGTCCCTGCTGGCCGGGGACTACCTCTACTCGGCCGCGTACTCGGAGCTGAACGCCGTCGATCACGCCCGGAGCGGCGCGTGTTTCGAGACGCTATCGACCGCCTCGAGCCGGGTCGTCGAGGCGTTCGCCTCCCACTACGTCGAACCGGCTTCGAACTCCGGACGGACGCTGGTCGACGACACGGCCGGTGCGCTGGGCGAGGGCGCCGCCGTGGTCGGCGCCACGCTTGCCGGCGTCGACGGCCGGTGGCGCGATCACTTCGCGACGCTGGGTCACGGGCTCGCCGTCGGACGTGCGGTCCAGCGAGCGCTCGAGCCGGGTGCCGAGGGCTTCCATCTGGTGTCCGACCCCGACGAACGACGGCTCCGGCAGTACGCTGATCGACGGCTCGCGGCGGCCGACGACGCGCTCGACGAGCTGTCGGCCGTCGACGTGGCCCGACTGCGACCGCTCTTCGAGGACGTCACCGGCGACGCCGGACCCGGCTGACCGTCGCCGCGACCGGGTTCTCCCTTCGAGAGCGCCCCGGTCCCGTCGAGCGCGCCCGGACTCGACTCTGACACGGACTGGTACGTGTGTGGCCATCACTGGGTATTTACCCGTCGTCACCTGAAACGACGACCGTGTCCCCGAAACAGTACTTCAGTGCCCTCCTCCGACCACACGAGGCGTTCGACGGGTGGACGCCAAGCGTCGCGGTGGCCGTCGCCGTCGTCGCCCTGCTGTGCGTGCTGAACGCCGCGTCCGTCGCGTACGCGGGCGACGCCGTCGCGGGCGAGGTCAGTGGCACCGTCACCGTGGACAACCCCGAGCGGCCGCCGGACTGGATGTGCGAGAGCCCGGACGCGAACGCGGGTGCGTTCGGCGACTGCGACGCGCCGGAGACGACCCAGAAGCCGCTCCGGCCGGCGGCTATCGACGCCGTCGACGCAGTCACGCTGAAAGCCGCGTTCTCGCCGTTCGCCTGGGTCCTGCTGGTCGCCTCGCTGTTCGTCGTCGTTTCGCGGCGTGCGGGCGGGAGCGACGGGGACGCGCTCGGTGGGTTCCGGACGGGACTCGCCGGCGGCGCGCTCGCCGCGGTGCCCGGCGGCCTCCGCGCTCTCGCCCGGCCGGTCCTCGTCGAACGGGCGCTCGTCGACTGGTCGCATCCGGGAACGCTCGACGGCGTCGGGACGGCGGCCGTCCGGGCGCTGTTTCCCGACGGGCCGCTCTGGCTCGCCGTCGTCCTGGTCTCCGGCGCGTGGTCGGCCGCCGTCGTCTACGGCGGGGCGCTCGACGACGACGACCGGGCGGGCAGCGGGGCGGCGGTCGTCGCGGTCCTCGCTTTCGTCGCGGCGTCAGGCTCCGCCGTCCTCGGGAACGGCGGCTGGACCGCCGCGCCGGGCGGGTTCGGACTCCTGCTGATCGCCGCTGGCGTCGTCGGAGTGGTCGGCTCGTACACGTTCATCGAGCTGTCGAAGAACCACGAGCTCATCGGCTTTCGCGGGAAGCGACACGTCGAACCCAGGGGCTGGTACGTCGCGCTCCACCGCATCGGCGCCGCCGTCGCCGTCGCCGCGGGCTTCGTTCTCCTCGACGGCCACGCGCTCGTCTGACCCGGCGGCGACCGCGAGCGGGTTAGCACCGCTCGGCGGCGACGCCGAACTGGACGGCGGTCGGCCAGCGAAGCGCCGTCGCCACCGACAGCGCGCGGCGGCCGTCGAGTCCCGTCACGCGCAGCGTCGGCGGGGACGGTTCCTCGGGGCCGGTCGACTCGTCGAAGGGGTCGCTCTCGACGTACTCGACGTACGTCTCGACGAAGTCCCGCTCGGCCCGCGTCGGCGGCCGCTCCTCCAGGAGTCTGCCGTTCAGCGTGATCCGGAACCGCGCGCGGTCGACCAGCGACGACGGGTCCCGGTCGAAGTCGTACAATCCTTTGAGGACGCTTCGGATGGACATGCCGGTGTCGACCGCCCCCGATTCGTCGAGCGAGACGTCGCCGGCGTCGTGCGTCGTCTCCGTGTCGTCGGAGCGGTCGTCGACGGCGTCCCAGTCGCCCACGTTCGACGCCCGCTGGTCCTTCAGTGCGTCGCCGGAGACGTCGATGCCGAGGAGTTCGACGCGGAGCACGCTCCGCAGTCCGAGGGCGCTCCGGAGCCAGTCGACCGTCAAGTCGTCGGCGGGTTCGACGAGGGCTGCGCGCCGGTCGCTCAGCGCACCCCACTGGGGCGGGTCGACGTCGACCGTCGGGGCGTTCTCCGCGAGGAAAGCCGCGCGGCCCTCGATGAAGCCCGGCTCCCAGGGCAACCGGAGCTGACTTCCCCGCTGGATCGGGCTGGCGGCGTTCTCGGTGATCGACGTCGACTCCGGCATCTCCGAGGCCGCGACCAGGTCTTCGACGTCGTCCCGGGAAAGGTCGTCCCCGTACACTTCGATCTGTAGCTCCGCCTCGTCGCGCTCGCGGAGTTCGGACTCGTAGTACTCCACGGCGTAGCCGCGGTCCCTGGCGCGCCCCGCGAACCGCTCCGCGGGCTCCGCGGTGTTGACCCGCTCGTCGAGGAGCCCGGCTTCCAGCGGATAGGAGACGTAGAACCCCGACAGCCGGGACCGGAACAGCACCGTCGTCTCGTCCCCGCAGGCCGGCGCGTCGCCGAGACAGCCCGCCACGCCGACGGCGGCGACCGCGGCCGCACCGGTCCGGAGAAACGCTCGGCGCGACCTGCATCGTCGTGACATCAGTCGTCCGTCCAGGCCCGGACTAGTCAATGCTACGGTCGCCGGGATGAGCCGCGTTTGCGGGGACGGCCCTCGAAAGCGGCTCCCGATCGGTGACGTCGCACGGATCGCCACCCGGGAATTCGGACCGCGTGACGGCGGGAGCGGGACGACGGGCGGTCGGACGCCACCCGTCGACGAGATAATCGGTGTAGTGCCGCTCGTCTGCCCGATATCTGCCCGACGTTTACGTGGGTTCACGAGAAAGGTGTCGAGAATCAGGAGCAGTCATGGACGGGGACGGCGACACCGAACGGACGGAGGGAGAAACGAGCGGGGCGCGCCTGGCGACTGCAGACCGGCGCGACTGTCTTCGGGGGATCGGGGCCGCCGGCGCCGTCGCGGTCACCGGTGCCGGGGCAGGCGCCACCGCAGCGGCCCAGGGCAGGTGGGAGGGCGCGGCCGACAGGCGAATCGCTCGACACCGCCGGGGGACGCTGGAGGTCGAGATCCGGGACCGGAACGGCCGTCCGGTCCCCGACGCCGCGGTCGAGGTCGAGATGCGGGAACACGAGTTCGGGTTCGGCACGGCCATCGACGCCGAGTTCCTCCTGAACCAGACGGAGCGACCCGATCCACACCCCGGAGGACCAGCAGCGGTACCGCGAGGCGGTCGACGAGCAGTTCAACACCGTCGTCCTGGGGAACTACCACAAGTGGAACTTCTGGGAGGACGATCCCGGGATCGGGGACGGCGCGGTCCAGTGGGCGCTCGATCAGGGGCTCGACGTCCGCGGGCACGTCTGCTTGTGGGGCGACGTCCAGTCGTGGGCGGTCCCGCCGCGGATCGTCGAGGCGATGGGCGGCCCCTGGGCGAGCGACTGGTCGGAGGCCGGCGAACCGGACCCCGATCCCGAGTACGTCCGCGAGCAGTCGATGGCCCACGTCGAGGAGATCATCCGCCACTACGGGGACGACGTCGCCGAGTGGGAGGTCGTCAACGAGGCCATCCACGCGACCGCGATCGTCGAGGCGATCGAGGGCACCGACGTGGTGCCGGAGACGGCGCCGATCCTCGGCGACTGGTACGAGCGCGCCGCGGAGTACGACGTCGGCGTCGCGACGAACGACTACAACGTCCTCTCCGGCGAGTACGCCCGCGAGTGGGAGCGATACGAGACCCAGCTCGACTACCTGGCCAACGAGCGCGGCGTCGACCTCGACGGCGTCGGGATGCAGAGCCACCACTTCGCCGACGAGCGCGTCGACCCGGCCACGATGTGGGACGCGCTGGAACGGTACGCCCAGTACGGCGACGGACTCCGGGTCACGGAGTTCGACATGTTCGGGACCGGCTGGGACGGGGAGATGCAGGCCGACTACCTCCGCCAGTTCCTCAAGCTGTTCTTCAGCCACTCGGCGGCCGAGACCTTCGTGGCGTGGGGCTTCTGGGACCCGCTGCACTGGGGCGATCAGTTCGACGACGGGACGAAGGACGCGTTGCTCTACGACGAGGACTGGTCGGAGAAGCCGGCCTACGACGTCTGGCAGGACCTGGTGTTCGACGAGTGGTGGACCGAGGAGACGGGCTCGACCGGCGACGGCGGCACCTACGCCACCGACGCCTTCCTCGGCGAGCACGAGATCACCGTCGAGACCGACGCCGGATCGACGACGGAGACGGTCTCCGTGACCGATCCTGACGGGACGACGACGGTCACGGTCGTCGTCGGGGGCGGTTCGGCCGACGGGCCCGACCACCCCGAGGACGCGACCGACCCCGACGGTGACGGCTACTACGAGGACCTCGACGGCGACGTCGACTACGACGACGTGGCCGAGTACACCGAGCGTCTCCGGAGCGATGCGTTCCAGCGTGACGCCGAGTACTACGACTACAACGGCAACGGCGAGGTCGACTTCGCCGACGCCGTCGAACTCTTCAGGCAGGTGTAGACCGTCGTCTCGTCGTCACCCGTCGCACCGGGATCGCCGGGAGCGAGCGCTCCGCTGCCGGCGACGGGCCGACCATCGCAATCGATAACTGATAGCGGGCTGAACGGTACGGCCGTCATGGGGGACTCACGGCAGGAGAACCAGCGGCTCTGGGACGAGTGGAGCGACGACTTCCAGGCGCTGTGGAACGCGGACACGGCCGACGGGGAACTGCCGCCGGTCCCGTGCCCGTTCACGGCGGACGCACCGGGCGGGAGCCACCCCGATATTCTCCCGTCGATCGATGGGGCCGACTTCGTCGAACTGGGCTGCGGCGGGGGACAGGCGAGCGTCGGAACGGCCGACGAGGGCGCCGATCGGGTCGTCGGCGTGGACGTCTCGTCGCGGCAGCTCGAACACGCCCGGAAGCTACGGGACCTGTACGGCGTCGACGCCAGGTTCGTCGAGGGCGACGTGACGGACCTGCCGCTCGCGGAGAGCGCCTTCGACGTCGCGTTCTCCGGCTGGGTCTTCCAGATGGTCGAGGACCTCGACCAGTGTCTGGCGGAGGCGCGACGAGCGCTGCGTGCGGACGGCGTCCTCGTCTTGGACGTCCCCCACCCCTTCTACGAGCTGTTCGACCCGGTCTCGGAGACCCTCGAGCGGAGCTATCACGCGACCGGCCGACGGGAGATCACGATCGACGAGGCGTACGACGCCGACATGGTCGTCTTCGACCGGACGGTCGGCGACTACCACCGGGCCCTCGTCGACGCGGGGTTCGACGTCGAACGCGTCCTCGAACCCGGCAGTGACGACCCGGACGAGTACGACGACGATCCCCTCGACAGCAACCGGCCGGAACTGATGGCGAAAGTCCCGAGACATCTCCGGTTCTGGGCGGTGGCGAACTGACGGCGGGTCCGTCTTCAGCGGCACGACCGATCGCCGTCTCGGCCGCTCCCGACCGGTACGGTGTGGGAGTACTATAAAATATAGATAATAGATGCATTTCTTATGTATGGGGCGTAAGACGGGCTCGAAACGCCGTCTGCGTTCGAGTGCGGAAAGCCGACCGGCAGTCTGTCTGTGACCGGGAACCGACTCACGTCGCCGGCGGCGGAACAGTGCTCTGAGTCGGCGAACAGTGGCTCTGGCTGCTGCCGACCGGTGACGTACGAAACCCTCCGTCTACGGTCACTTTCGACCGCGGAAACCGCTCCGACCGCGATGCTCCCGACTGAACCGCGACACGAATGCGCCGTCGAAGCCGCCGCATCTCCCGCCGACGGCGCGGACCCCTGGGTGCACTTCTCCGAGAAGGCCGCCGTCTTCGACCGACACGTCGCGGAAACCGGGATCTATCGCACGCCTCTCTCGAGAGATACTCCCGATCGGGCTGTACTCCTCGAACTGCCTCAGTCACGACGAGCCGGCGACGACTGAACCGTGACGCCGGCGGTTCGCTCGCTGGCACGACGCTTCTACTCACACACCGCCATCGACGGCAGTGCCAATATATTTATCTTGATAAAATGGAGATACAGTCAGGGAATCGGTAATATCTGAGTCGACTGCTCACCGCGGAATCCACTGCAGACACACCGGCTGGGACACCGGCAGTCGTTCGTCGACCGACGACAGTGTCCCGGTCTCGTCGTCGATACGGAACGCGGTGACGTCGTCGGTGTCCCTGTTCTCCGCGAACAGAAACTGGCCGTCGGGGTCGATCGCGAAGTGTCGGGGCCACTCCCCACCGGTCGGCGTGTGATCGACCAGCGATAGTCCGTCGTCTTCGACGGCGAACGTGGCGATCGAATCGTGGCCGCGGTTCGAACCGAAGACGAACTCGCCGGACGGGTGGACGGCGACCTCCGCCGTCTTGTTCGCGCCGTCGAACGCCTCGGGGAGCGTCGTCGTCGCCGACCGCTGGGTCAACCGGCCGTCGGAGTCGCGATCGAAGGTGGTGATCGTGGAGTCGAGTTCGTTGATCAGGTACACCCGGTCACCGTCCGGACCGAACGCGAGGTGGCGGGGTCCGGCTCCCTCCCGAACGCCCGTCGCGTCGTGCGGCGAGAGTGTCCCGTCGTCGCGATCGATCCCGTAGACGTGGACCTGATCGGTCCCGAGGTCGGGGACGTAGACGAACCGGTCGTCCGGGCCGGGCGAGATCGAGTGCGGATGCGGCGCGGTCTGCCGCTCGGGATCGACGCTCGATCCGGCGTGTTCGACGACGTCGGTCGGAGATCCGAGGCGGCCGTCCTCGTCGATCGGGAGCACCGAGACGGCTCCCCCGGCGTAGTGGGCCACGAACAGGTACCGGCCTGTCGCGTCGACGCTACAGTGGCACGGGCTGAGGGCCCCGCTCGGACTGCTGTCGACGGCAGTCAGCGCACCGGACTCCGAATCGACCTCGAACGCCGTGATGACTCCCTCGTCGTCCTCGCGAGCGGCCGCGTACAGGACGTCCCCGTCCGGATGCGGCGCGACGAACGTCGGATCCGGGCCGGCGACGGCGCTGTCGAGCGAGCGGAGTGCCCCCGTCTCGGCGTCGACCTCGACGGTGTGGACTCCGTCCTCGTCGGCCGGGCTATACGTGCCGATCGCCGCTAGATAGGTCTCCCGCGTCACAGTCCCAGTGTCGCGCCGTCGTCCCTTCACTGTTCCCATTCGGGTAGTGCACCGCGATCGGACTACTGGTCGCGAGTCGGCGGTTCGTCCCACTCCTCGGCGTTGTCCTGCGGCGTGTATCCGATCTCGTCCCTGGCGTTCCGGATGGAGAACCAGCGTCGATCGTTGTCGCTGACTCCGTAGTAGACTCCGAACGTGACGTCGTCGTCGTCGAGACAACACTCGATCTGGTGAGCGAAGTCCCGCCGGGACTGCCACGTGGCTTTCGTCCGTGCGACGATGCGCTGGTACTCGTCGCTGCCCCGCTCGATTTCACCTGCTTCGACTTCTTCTTCGGCCGGTCCGTACGGGTGGTCGTAGTCCTGCGGCCGGACCGTCCCGATCCGGAGCGCGTAGAACTGCTCCGGGCTCCCGGCCGTCTCGGCGTAGTACCGCCCGAGGTCCTCGCCGAACGACTTCGTGGCCGCGTAGTAGGAGTCCGGCCGGACCGGGTCGGTCGGCGCCAGGCTGAAGTCGCACTCCGGCTGGTAGAGCGCGGGCGTGTGATCATCCTCGTAGAGTCCCGTCACGTGGTTGGTCGATCCGAACACGAACGTCTCGACCTCGGCGTCCCGCGCGGCCTCGAGGACGTTGTACATCCCCACGACGTTGGGTTCGAAGACGTCCTGCCAGGTGCCGTCGATGTAAGGGAAGGCCGCGAGGTGGACGACGGTGTCCTGCCCGTCGAAGGCCGGCCGGATCGCCTCGTAGTCGGCGACGTCGGCGACGTGCGTCTCGAACCCCCCGTAGGGGTGATCCGCCGGCCGATCCGATCGGTTCAGGAACGTGAACTCGTAGTCCGAGTCGTCCTCGAGGTGGTCGATGATCGCGGTACCGCACCGACCGTACGCCCCGGTGACCAGAACATTCATGCATCAGTGGTCCGCAGACAGCGAAAATAATCTTCCGATATGAGTCCCGCCAACGACTACCAGAGTCCGGACAGCGACTGGACGGCTCCGATCAGTCTCCGTCCCGGTGGCGACGAGAGCACGCCATGAGGCCGTTGAGGTAGGAGACGGCGTGCGCCCGCGACCGGTGGCCCCACTCGGTGTCGCCGACGACGTCCGGGACGTGGTCGGGGACCACGACGCCGTCGAAGCCGACGTCCTGCAGGGCTTCGATCGCCGCCAGGGGATCGAAGTTGCTCCCCTCGTCGTCGACGAACGTCTCCGTGAAACTCGGCCACGTCCCGATGACGTCGCGGAAGTGGACGAAGACGATGTCGTCGCTCTCGCCGAAGCGTTCGATCACGTCCGTGACGTCGGTCTCGGGCATCTCCGAGAAGCACCCGAGACAGAGCTTGAGGCCGTGGTTGTCGCTGGGGACGAGCTCCATCGCCCGCTCGAAGGCCTCGACGTTGCGGAACAGTCGGGGGATCCCGCCGAGCTGTTCGACCGTCGGCGGATCGGCCGGGTGCAGCGCCAGCCGGACGCCGGCCTCTTCGGCGACGGGGAGGACCTCCTCGAGGAAGCGCTCGTAGTTGTCCCACAGCTCTTGCTCGGTGTACTTGCGCTTGACTTCGGGGGCCTGCTCGTAGGGCTCGTCGATGTCGTCGATGTCGAACGCGCGGCCGCGCGCGTCGCCGCGCAGCCGCACGGACTGGGAGGTCCGCATCGGGACGACCCCGCGGGGGTTCCACTGGTACCCGAGGATGGGAATGTCGGCCTGCCCGACGTTGCGGATCAGCTCTTTGATCGTCTCGAGCTGTCGGTCCTGGCCTTCCTTGCCGAGCATGATCTTGCCGTAGACGTTGTAGCTCAGCGACTGGATGCCCATCAGCCGCAGCCCGGCGTCCTCCGCGCGGCGGCGGGCCTGGACCAGTTCGGAGACCGAGGGAACCACGCCCTCGTCGATCACGAGCGTCTCGTCGTCGTGGCTGCCCTCATCCTCGAAGACGTCCCCGCGCGGATCGCGGTGATCGAGGAAGACGTCCTCGACGCCGACCTGCCGGCAGAAGGCGAGCCGATCGTCGGAGAGCGTCCTAGTTCTGAGGCCGGTTCGGAGCGGGAGCGAGTCCCGTTCGGAGACAGACGTCTGTTCCTGGGCCATATGGAGTACTCCGTCGGTGTCACGATAAAGGTCTTTGGTTCAGTGCTCCGGTCGTGTTCGCCCTGTTGAATCCGGTGACGGCGTAGTGAGCATCGTTTGATTACGCGTTCGAGGTTGCAGACCGCGGCGGTGAGCACCAGTTCTCGAAATCAGTGGCTAGACGCGTGGCCTGCAGCGGATCCGTACCGGTGACTGATTGCCGAGAAGGCGGTCTCGGTTACGTTGCGCTGCCTGTAGAGTTCGCTGTCCAACCGTGCGGTGCAGACGTGGTCGTAGCTAGCGACCATCCGATGGCGAATCACCAGTCGGACGCCGCTGGCACCGAGTGCGTCCTGCAGCCATTGACCGTCATAGCCTTTGTCGCCGGCGAGACTCTCGACTTTCGTCGTGTTGCGCAGCGCTATCTGATGGCCCACATATGTATCGTGGGGCCAGTGTGCCGAGCAGTGGATGTCGAGGACGGCACACGGCACTGCATCGAGCATGGCCGCCGCTTTTAGCGTCCGTATCTGATGATCCGACCCCCGCATGCTCGTCCATCGAGTCCGTCCTCACACGTTCGACCGGACGCCACAGCGTTGAAGGCGCCGGGCACGCTGATCGCGCCGACTGCAACCGCTCACGCACGCGATCCATATCGGTCGCCCAGTTGACTATTGCGGAAGGTCGCATCCACGTGAATTCGCCATAAGTGTAGCGTGACGTGCTTCCAGACGGTATACCTGTTGCCAGCCAAATCACTTACCATCATAGGGCTGGCGGTCAGTGTTTTTGAGCCAGCGACGCTATCTGCTTGCCGTTTCGGATGCAACAGCGCAGCTAAACCGGACGAGTAGACGAATCGGCTCAGTGTAATCTACGAATACATCGAGTTAACCTCAATGACGTTTGCGGCCTGCGCGAGTTGTTCGTGGAGTTCGTTCTCGATCCGGTCGTCTGTTATCCTCTGTGACGGGCCAGAGATGCTGAGCGCGCCCAGTACGTCTGCTTCGGGAACAGTGACGGCGATCCCGATACATCGGACGCCGGGGATGTTCTCCTCGTCGTCGATCGAATAGCCCCGTTCTTCGATCGTGTCGAGATCCTCGTGGAGCGATTCGAGGTTCGTGAGCGTGTTCTTCGTCCGCTTGGCGAGCTCTTGTTGCTGGACGATACATTCGACCCTGTCGCGAGGAAACTCGGCAAGAATCGCCTTCCCGAGGGAGGTCGAGTGCATTGGCATCTGTTTACCGATTTTGGATTCGGTCCGGACAGCGGCATTCCCCTTGGACTTGGCCAGGTACACGACGCGACCGTTCTCCTCCACGCCGAAGTGGACGACTTCGCCGGTCTCTTCGGCGAGTTCCCGAACCCGCTCTCTGACGATGTTATGATCGGCTATCCGGTTCTTGAGTGATTCGGCGATATCCAGAAACTGGAGGCTGAGACGGTACGTGTGGTCGTCTTTGACGACCAGCCCCTCGTTGACGAGCGTCGCGAGGTGCCCGTGGACGGTGCTCTTCGAGAACTCGACTTCTTCTGACAGATCGGTGATTCTCGTCTCTCCCTTCGCCTGAAGGATTTCGATGATTCGACAGGTCCGCTGTACTGATCCGACCGTTCGTGTGTCGTTCGCTGGCATACCGTTCACATACAGATGAAGGTTTATATCTTTTATTCTTGCCTGCCGAATTGGCAGATAGATATCCGCTACTCGATGATATTGCCCTCTTCGGGCGAAAGCTAGGCGCGAGCGACAGTGAATATTGGAAGCTGACGCGTGGATAGACTATCAAAAACCCCCTCGATAGGTCGCAATGGGCGAAGATTCTCGCAAAACTGAATCAATATGGAGGTGGCTCGCATTTCATTTCTTTCTCTCGAATCGCACCCGTTGGGGTGCCAAGAGGCCCGAATACGCTCCGAACGTCGGAGCTAGGACCATGGTTCTGCCACTGAAACGCGCTTTAAATTGACAGGCAGCTATTCTAATAGGTGCGAGTGGATACGAGGCCATTACAGGAGTAGTATGAACACGGTGCAGTACGACTGAGTAGTTCATTTACAACGGATAACAACTGTTTCATTACCGTGTAGATACTGTGATGGCGGCACCATCGTTATTTTCGCAGTTTCCCACCCGACGGTGCTGTTATCGCTATGATCAGCGGCAATATGACAAAAGTACCGTTGTTATAATTGGAGGTGCGTCCCCGGGTTGGGATCAGTAGTCAGTTCTGTCTGCTTGAACGGTCTCAGTTCCCTACTCAGTCCATGATCGTCGCTACTTCGGTTCTGCTCTCACGAATTTCGCACCTACCAGTCACTGTCCTTTGTTAGCAGTGTTAATGGGCGTGTCTCAAGCGTTCCTGACCATACCGCGCGATGGGATGCACACTTCAGTCAAGACGAGATAATCTATGGACATCACTGGTATTTTGCCTCCAGTAACGGATCTCCCCTATGTGGTATTCTAATCCGAAGTCTGTTCTATCAACCCGAATTTTATCGATCCGATCAGATGAAGTGCCAACCGATTATCGACTCCGAGAGTCGATAGCGAGAGAGTCATTGTATAATACATTGTATATGGCGTGTATGTTTGAATAATCGGCCTCGTATCAGCCGCTTTGTCACCGTTCGGCAGACGCGAACTCCCGCCCTCTTCAATCGAGAGTAGTTCTAGTCGTCGACGTTTCAGTGATCCCGCTTTTTGCCTTTCTGTACACCCGCCACTGGGGAGGCTGATCGCTCCGGTCGGACTCTGGAACAGTCAATGGGGGATAAAATAATTAGGAATGGCGCTATTGTGATTACTATGGTACGCACAGCGATCAACCTGTATAGCGTCCGTGAGCTAGACGAGTCCGTCGAAGAGATTCTCGATCGAGTCGCTGACGCAGGGTACGACGGCGTGCAGTTCTCGGGTGGTCGAACGTGGGGAGAGGCGGGCCCCGAAAAGATCCGCGAAAAGCTCGATGAAACCGGTCTCGAGGTAACCGGCGCTCACGTTGGTATCGACGAACTCGAGGATGACCAGGAAGCGACGGTCGAAGCGTACCGAACGCTCGGTTGTGACTCCGTCGTCGTTCCGTATCTGGACGCTACCGAATTCGAGTCGACTGATGCCGTCGATCAGACAATCGATCGGCTACAACTGCTCCAAGATCAACTCGAAGACTACAACATCGAGTTGCACTATCATAACCACGATCACGAGTTCGTCGATCTAGGTGAACACACCGGATTCGACAGACTCATCGACGGGACCTCGGAAATCGGCTTTGAACTCGACGTGGGCTGGGCCGCCGCGGGCGGCAGCGATCCTGTGGAACTCCTCGACCGTATCGGCGAGCGAGGGCCGCTCGTTCATATGAAAGACGTCGATCTCGACACGAACACTCCGGTCGAGATCGGCACCGGTGACGTTGACATGGAAGCTTGTGCCCGGGCCGCCAGTGAGGCCGGAGCTGACTGGCTCATCTACGAACACGACTTCCCATCGAACCCCACTGTCTCGATAGAACGCGGTGCCGAAGCTCTCTCGCTACTGAGCTAAGCCGGTCAGTGTCGGATCGACAGTCGTCAGTTACCGATACTGGACGTCGAGTCTGTCGAGGATGTCCGTCAGCGCATTCGATGCTGTTCTGAACGCTTCGGGGCCGCTGTATCCTCCTTTCGGACCGGCATCCACGAGATGGGGTTCCAGCGAGACGAAGCCGTGAAAACCCCGATTCTTGAACGCTTCGAGTACCGCTGTAATACTCGCGTCGCCTTCCCCAGGCGGTACTATCTCGCCCCGTTTTCCGAATACGGCGTCTTTGATGTGCAAGAACTCAACATACTCGATCTGCTGAATCAACGCGTCGGGATAGGACTGAACGTCGATCTCTACGTAGTTCGCCGGGTCGAAGATCGCTCGGAGGTAAGGTGAGTCCACCGCCGTCATGATGTCGTAGCACCGCTCCGCCGTGTCTCCGTAGATGTCTTTCTCGTTCTCGTGCAACAACGTAATCTCTCGCCGTTCGGCCATCTCTGCTTTCGTTTGCATCCGATGCAGCACCTCCTCACGGTAGTCGGCCGGGTCCTCGCCTTCCGGGATGTAGTAGGAGAATATCCTGATGTACTCCGTCTCGAATGCCTCTGCCACCGATAGAGCCCGCTCGAAGCGATCTCGGTGCTTTTCGAAGTCCGCGGTGATATCTACCTTGCCGATTGGAGAGCCGATCGACGAGACTTCGAAGCCCCGCTCGTCGAGCGTCTGCTTGATCCGCTCAACGCTACCGTCCGACAGGTCGAGCACGTTCGTGTCGTCGACGCTTCGCAGGTCGAGATACTCGATCCCCAGTTCATCGAGGACGTCCAACTGTGTCTCCAGATCTGGTGCAATCTCGTCGGCAAAGCCCGTAAGGACGAACGAACTGTCTTGTCGTACCATGACTCGCTTAGACATGTTGCTCCATATTTAATTAGGGTTTCCCTCGGCAGTGCGTCGATAGCCGCCGACGTAGCGTGCGATACTGCATCTGGCGTGCCAGCATGCACTGCACAGGACGAGGTTAGGATGGTCGGCCTCCGAAACGTGTCTGCGGGAGAAGAATTATGTACTCCCTCTGCGAGCAACGTAACATGCGTTACCGAGTTGCATTCATTGGTACCGGCCCGGAACCGGACAATCCCGTCTGGGGCGAAAGTGCGGCCATGGCGTACCGTCACGCACCGGGATATAGAGACGACGAACGCTGCGAAATCGTCGCATGTGCCGATCTCGTCGAGGAGAACCGCGATGCGTTCGCAGAGGAGTTCAACATCGACGACGAGGGCGTCTTCGAGGACTACAATCAGATGCTCCGAGACGCCGACCCCGACATCGTGAGCATCTGTACGCCGGTACCGACGCACGCGCCCATCGTCATGGACTGCATCCAGAGCGGAGTCCTCGACGCCATCCACTGCGAGAAACCGATGGCGACGACCTGGGGAGACGCGCGCTTGATGGCTCAGGAAGCGGGACGCCGCAACGTGCAGTTGACGTTCAATCACCAGCGGCGCTTCCATCCCGATTGGCGTGAACCCAAGCAGTACGTAGACGAGGGCGAAATCGGTGAGCTCCAGCGTCTGGAGGTCGCTTGCGGCGAGCTGCTGGACAACGGGACGCACTTCATCGACCTCGCGAACTTCTACAACGACGAGCGCGCCACCGACTGGGTGATCGGCGGGATAGACTATCGGAACGAACACCTGAAGTACGGTGCTCACAACGAGAATCACGGGATGGCGATGTGGGAATACGAAAACGGCGTTCACGGCCTCATCACGACTGGTTTCGGAGAGGAAGCAGTACCTGCCACGAACAGGATTATCGGTACCGACGGCGTAATCGAGGTGCATCCTTCGGGAGCGTCGGGATATCGGATTCGACGCGCTGGCGAGTCGGAGTGGGACGTTCACAATCCCGAAACCGGCTACGAATCGAGCATCGCCGCGGGCATCAACCACATCGTTGACTGCCTCGAGAACGGTGCGGAACCCGAGCTGTCGGCTCGTCGCGCACTGGACGTTACGGAGATCATCTTCGGCGCGTGGGAGTCAGTCCGGAAGCGTGGACGCGTCGAGTTCCCACTGCGAATCGACGACAATCCGCTCGAAGAGATGGTCGAATCGGGTGCGCTGAGTCCGACACCGGCTGACAACTGACCCTTTCGATCGGTAGTCGGTAACGATTATCTGTAGGTGCGTCGACTCGCTCCGTAAAGACTCGGTCTTGGGGCCACTGTTATTCAGGTCAACATGCAGCAGCGACGCTACCCGAGGGGGGAGAACGGAGCCCAGAGGACTATCGATGACGAGCGAGAGACGGATCGGTTGCCAGATCAAGTACGGAACGCCCCCGTGTTGAGATACAGATCGGACTCCGGCCGATCCGGCCCTCGCTTCGACCGGCTACAGCGCGGATACTACTGGAGGTCCAGCGATTCGAACCACTCCATGTACTCCGGATACGCGGTTTCCGGCCCCGGGAGTTCTGGATGCCAGCGCTTCTCGTGTTCGAACATGACCCAGCCGTCGTACCCTTCCGCCTGTAACATCTTGAGAGCTTCAGCGAGGGGCAGTTCGCCCTCACCGGGCGGCACGTACCGCCACCCGTCGTCCATGGCATCGGGGTGGTCAGCGTCGTAAACCGCGTCTTTGACGTGGAGGTATTCGAGGTCGTCCCCGATCAAATCGTACGTCTCGCGCGGGCTCTCCCCGCCCACGCGCGTTGTGTGACCGACGTCCCACAGGACTCCGACGTTCGGATCCGAAATCCGATCGACGAGTTTCAGACAGTCTTCCCCGCTCGTCCAGTTGTCGTGGGTTTCGATTAGCCACTGGACGTCGCGAGCCCCGTCGATCCGTAGAATCTCGTCTACCGTCTCGGCCGCCGTCTCGACCAGCGCCGACCGTGACCGGTTGGCGAGATCGCCGCCGCCGAACACGCGGACGTACTCCACGTCTAGATCACTCGCCGTCTCGATAAGCCGCTCGGCGGCCCGGCGGTTCTTCGCCTTGGCATCCTCCTCACAGACGGTGATGCTCGAGCTGATGCCGGTCACCTCCAGATCTGATTCGGAGAGCAGTCGTTTCGTCTCGTCCAGACGATCAGTGAACTCGGTCGTCTGTGTGATGTCGAGTTCGTCTTCGAGCCCGCGAAAATCGATGCCGTCGAATCCGTACTCGTTCGCTCGCTGGCAGACGGTTTCCAGATCCCACTCTGGACAACCGATGGTAGACATGGTGTGCATCATATCCGAGTGTGACATGTCCTTTCCCCTACTAATAGTTACTGGACAGATCCCCGACGCTCGGTACCGCGGCTCCTTCCGATCAACGTACGGCTTGGACCTCTAGACTCCTGAATTGCAGTACCCGATAATAACCCGGCGGTAGATTTATCATTATGTATTTTGTCTATTGGGTTGGAATGTCTAGAAGGGACCGCCACGAGTTAGAACAGTTGATCGACCGTCGGAGTCTGCTGAAGGCCTCCGGTGCGACGGCAGTGACGGCCCTCGCGGGCTGTAATGGGAGTGGCGAATCGGGTAGCGGCGACGGTGATTCCGGAGGTGGCGGAGGTGACGACTCCAGTTCTGGAGACGGGACCAGTAACTCGGGGATTGTCGACCGAGTTCAGGCGTCAGACATGACAAACGCGCAGCCCTCGGACGCGCAGTTCAACCCTTACAATCCGACGAGTAACATCGTCGACGAGTGGGCGACGTACCCGCTGTACGACCGGTACCTCCGATACCTCCCCGACAGCGACGAGTACGAGACGCGCATCGTTTCGGACTATACGTTCGATGGCGAGCAGGTCGATCTGGAGATCGGTGGCCATGGCCACACCTGGCACGACGGTGATCCGGTCACAGCGGAGGACATCTACACGCAGCTCAAGCTCTGGGACTACGTCGGACAGGAAATCTGGAGCCTCCTTGACGAGATCGAAGTCGTCGACGAGCAGACGCTGCGGCTCCACACCGACGGGGAGGTGAACGAGAACATCCTCCTCCAGAATCTGATCTGGTTCTCGGCCAACGTTAAGAGTGATATTTTCGGAGAGAGATTGGAGGAGTTAGAGAACGCGGAAAGCGAAGACGAGGTGAACAACCTCGTGAGCAAGCTGATCGACTGGCGTCTGGAGGAGACCGTTGGCACTGGCCCGTTTAAGTTCGTCGAAATGACCCCAGAAGCGCTCATAGCCGAGCGGTATGAGGACTACCCGTGGGCGGACAACATCAACTACAGCGGATACAAGGCGTTACCCTACAACGAGGACTCCGTCCGCGTGCAAGCGCTCCAGAGTGGCGAGCTTGATGGGGTGTCTTTCTTCGTCATCGACGAGCAGACCCAGAAACAACTCCCGGAACACATCAAGCGAATCGACGTCTCCGACTTCGGTGGATACGCACTCCACTTCAACCACGACAACAAGCACCTCGGGAAGCGGAAGGTCCGGCAGGCAATCGCCCACGTCATTAACAGGGCGAATCTGGTCTCGAATATCGGTGGACAGGCCGCAGGAAACTCGCCCACTCAGTACCCGTGTGGGGTCATGGGAGGGAACCTCTTCGAACGGATCATCGGCGAACCAGACGGCTTCAACAGCTACGGTCCGGACAGTACCAACTCGGAGGAAGCAACCGCGTTACTGGAGGAGGCCGGCTACCAGAACGAGGGCGACGCGTGGGTCGGCCCCGACGGGGACAAACTGTCCTTCGAGCTGATCGGTCCGACTTGGAACGTTATGGCGACGGGATGCGAGACGATAACCTCGCAACTGAACCGCTTCGGAATCAACATCGACCTCTCCATTATCGAACCGGCTACGTTCGAGGAGCGCTACCAGAACGGCAACTACGAACTGACCTACAGGTGGTGGGGCGGCGGTGCTCAGCGTCCGGACCCGTACTTCAGCTTCGTGCTACCGTTCTCGGAGGGGAACCTACGGTCGCTTCTGAACTACCCTGAGGAGACGGAGGTTCCGTGGCCGCCGATGGAGGCCAGCGGAACCGAGACGGTCAACGTCGAGGATCGACTCGCCGAGGCCGCGACTGTCAGCGGCGACGAATCGACGCAGAAGCTCCGAGAACTGGCGTGGATCTACAACCGTGACCTCCCTAACCTCTGTATCACCGATCGGTTCATGACCCAATGGCACAACACCAGCGAATGGAACTTGCCCGAGGATCAGAGTTCGGACACCGGACGTGTAATCGAGAACGACGATCCCAACATGAACGTCATGCAACCGTACGAGTGGCTGCCGCGGAAAGGGATGTTAGAGGCCGACCCCAATGCGTGACGCGGAGAGTACGGTAGTGCGACGAGGAGCCTGATCGCAGACGACGAGACGACCTGAAATCGGTTGACAATACCATCGGGCCAGAGTGCGGATGGAGCCTTTCCCCCGAGAAACCGCTGGTACCGACGTCGGCAGGAATGTGTCAAGACGTACAAAAGCGTCCGGTTTCACGGGATGTCTGGGACCCCATGTTCCGGCCGGTTCGGCGTCTGAACCCGCAGTCGACTGCGAATATGATTGTATGGGGATAAATATTATAAGGTCTGCTGTCACAAACCATGGTATGGCATATCTGGCCAAGAGAGCAGGGCAATCTGTGATAACCATATTAATGGTTATCACGATAACGTTCATGCTGGTCCGTCTGATGCCTGGTGGCCCGATGGTGAGCCTCAGGGCACAGCTCGTCCAGCAGGGAATGTCAAGTACGGAGGCGAACGAACTGATTCAGACGTATCTCCGGGCGAATCCGCAGGACCCACTTTACGTCCAGTACTTCGAATACGTCACTCGGACCCTGCAGGGCGATCTGGGAGTATCAATCTGGTACGACAAGCCGGTCATCGACATCGTCGCCCGTGCGCTGCCATGGACGGTGTTCATCATGTCGTCCTCGCTGGCGCTCAGTTTCGGTATCGGAATCCTGGGTGGCGCTGCAATGGCCTACCTCGAGGGATCGCGATTCGACGTCACCACCTCCCTGGTTTCGACCTTCGTGACGTCCGTTCCCTACTACCTGTTCGCGATCGGGTTCCTCTTCCTCTTCGGATACCAGCTGGGCTGGTTCCCGACCAGCGGCCAGTACAATTACCAGTACACGCCCGGCCTGAACATAGAGTTCGTCGGCAGTGCGTTTCGTCACGCAGTCCTGCCCGTCTTCTCGCTCGTTCTCACGAGCTTCGGGAACTGGGCACTGTTGATGCGGAGCAATAGCATTCAGGTCCTCGGTTCGGACTACCTTCGCGTCGCCCGATTGTCTGGGCTCTCCGAACGCACTATCATAACTCGTTACGTCACTGTCAACGCGATCCTGCCGATGTACACGAACCTCATGATTTCGATCGGATTCCTGTTCGGCGGCTCGGTCGTCCTCGAGCAGATCTTCACGTACGAGGGGCTCGGATACTTCATCTTCGACGCGATCGAACACCGCGATTATCCGCTACTGATGGGGGGATTCCTCATCATTACCGTCGCGGTCGTGACAGCACTGCTTATAGCTGACCTGACGTACTCACGGATCGATCCGCGGACCGCTACTGAAGGAGAGGCACAATGACAACGAAAGATCCATCAAGCAGCAGTAACATATTTGATTACGATCCGTCTCAGTCGACCGTCTCCAGGTCCGAACGGTACAGACGGGTGTACGACGAATACGTCCGTGCGCCGATAACGATCCTCTGGGAGGACTGGCGGGCTAAAGCCGGGCTGATCATCACGAGTTTATATCTCGTCATGGGCATCGTCGGTCCGCACGTCATCCCGAAACCGTATCCCAATCAGGCCGAACGGTATATCCTCCCGTTCCAGGACCTCTCTTACGTCTTCGGAACGGACGGCCGGGGCCAGGATCTACTGGGGCTGGTCGTCCACGCAACGCCAGATATGCTGATAATGATCGTCGCGGGCGCAGTCTTTTCGACGGTGGTCGCGACGGTCGTCGGAATCGCCGCTGGCTACGACCGCGGACAACTCGATCAGATCCTGATGACGATCACTGACGCAACGATCGCGATTCCCGGCCTGATCATCGTCATCGTGCTAGCGGCCATCATCGAACCGAGCAATCCGGCGATCGTCGGTATCCTGCTGGCTAGTCACGTCTGGTCGGGGATCGCTCGCTCGATCCGGTCGCAGGTGCTGTCGCTCCGTGAAGAATCGTACGTTGAGGCGTCCCAGGTCGTGGGACTCTCGACGGCGACGATTCTCATCCGGGATCTCCTTCCGAACGTGATGCCGTACATCCTAATAAACTTCGTCAACTCAGCGAGGAACATTATCTTCAGTTCCGTCGCGCTGTACTTCCTCGGGGTTCTCCCGTGGACGAACGCTAACTGGGGCGTCATCCTCAATCAGGCGTACAATTCGCCGGCGCTCCAGTCGCTAAAGTACATTCACTACCTGCTGATCCCCATCGGGACGATCGTGTTCTTCTCTTTGGGGCTGATTCTCCTCTCGCAGGGGTTCGACCGGATATTCAATCCGAGGATCCGTGCCCGTCACGAGAAGAGCGTCCCGGACGAATCCGCAAATAACGCGTGAGATCATCCATGCAAGGACAAACCGACGAGCAGCAAGGACGGAGCAGAGCGCGAGAAACGACGGATCGCAGCGACCAAGCGATCGTGGAAATGCGCGGCGCGACGGTGACGTTCGACATGGAACGCGGGCAGTCGCGTGTCCTCGACGATGTTGATCTCACCGTTAATCGAGGTGAAGTGCTGGGCGTCGTCGGCGAAAGCGGTAGCGGAAAGTCCATGCTCGCCTCTGCATTCCTCGACGCCGTCGTCGATCCCGGACAGCTCACCGGAGAGATAACCTATCACCCGGACGACGGTGAGTCGATAGCGATCCGGGACCTCTCGGAGAAGGAACTCCGGAACGTCCGCTGGGAGGAAATTTCGATGGTGTTCCAGGGAGCGATGAGCTCGTTCAACCCCACCATGGGGATCAGAGAACACTTCGAGCTCGTACTCGAAGCCCACGGCGTGGACAAACAGGAGGGGATGGATCGCGCTGGCAATCTCCTGCAGGATCTCCACCTAGACCCGGATCACGTCCTCGACGCCTATCCCCATGAACTCAGCGGTGGCATGCAGCAGCGCGCCCTCATCGCCCTGAGCGTTGTCCTTGAACCGAAAGTCCTCGTGATGGACGAGCCGACTGCCGCGCTGGATCTGCTGATGCAGCGATCGATCCTGAGCCTGATAAACGAGCTGAAGGAGAACTACGATCTGACGATCGTGTTCATCACCCACGACCTTCCTCTGGTCGCAAAGTTAGCCGATCGGATCGGGGTGATGTACGCGTTCGACCTTGTCGAACTGGGCGAGACAGAGCGCATGGTTTCCAACGCATCCCACCCGTACACGCGGGCGCTCATTCGATCGACACCGACGATCAACGCTACCTTCGAGGAGATGGAGATCGTAGAGGGATCGAGCCCAGATCCGATCGAAACCCCCTCCGGCTGTGCGTATCACCCGAGGTGCCCCTTGAGTGACGAACAGTGTGCCACGCAAGATCCGGAGTTAGTCGACGTACAGGACGACAGCACCGACATGCGACATAAAGCCGCGTGTCACTACTGGGAAGATGCGGCCAGCGCGGTCTCGTTCGACATCCAGAATTACATCAAGGACGATACGGACACGGACATCCAGGAGATGCGTGAAGCGATGGAGGGCCGACAATGAGCCGACGTCACCAGGTCGACGAGCGTAGCGAGGTACAGGCTGACGATCAGCCGCTGATATCGATCGACGGACTGACGGTCGAGTTCGAGAACGACTCGGGAATCGTCGAGCGATACTTTGGAGATCCCGACGTCGTCCAGGCGGTCACAGACGTCTCGGTCGATATCTTCGAGGAAGACGTACTCGCGCTCGTCGGTGAATCCGGTTGCGGAAAGACGACGCTCGGCAAGGCAGCGATCGGTCTCATTGAGCCATCGAGCGGGAGTATCCGGTATCGCGGTCAGGACATCTGGGAAGCGAAGCGAGGAGACGGATCGGTCCCCTACGAGGAAATCCGCCGTTCGTTGCAGATTATACACCAGGACCCAGGGAGTTCGCTCAATCCGAATCAGAAGGTGATTTCAACACTGGCGCTACCGCTCAAGAAGTGGTCTCCTGAACTATCCCACGAGGACAGACAGGCCCGGATCTACTCGCTACTGGAACGCGTCGGCATGACGCCGCCGGAGGACTTCGCCCATAGATATCCCCATCAATTGAGTGGGGGAGAGAAACAACGCGTCGCACTAATCCGGGCACTGATGATGAATCCGGACCTCATACTGGCGGACGAAGCGATAAGCGCCCTCGACGTATCGCTTCGCGTGGAGATGATGGACCTGATGCTGGAACTTCAGGAAATCTTCAATACCTCCTACCTCTTCATCTCTCACGACCTCTCGAACGCCAGGTACCTAGCCGAACAGAGCGGCGGAAAGATCGGCGTCATGTACATGGGTCAGATCGTTGAGGTCGGCACCGTTGACCAGATAATGAAGAACCCCCAGCATCCATACACAAAGATCCTCCTCTGGGCGACACCCGACCTGAACCCTTGGGAGGAAGACATAGCGGAGCCACCGCTCCGGACAGTCGACGTCCCTGATCCGGCGAATCCACCGGAGGGATGTCGGTTCCACACGCGGTGTCCCTTCGCACGAGAGGAGTGCAAGACCCAACCGGGGACGATGGAAGTCGAGGAACAACACGAAGTGTCGTGTTTTCGGGCTGATCCCGACCATGACTACTGGCACTCCGAACCGCTAGCGGACGCAGAGTGACCGACACAACGCCACAGTAGTCTTTCTCTCCCTCTGGATCGTCGCTGAAATAGACCACCAGTCGCGTATAGAACTTGACCGACCGCTCCCGGAGTTCGGCGTATGTTCCTCTATCTTACATATGCTGGGAATAAGGCCCGACATACACGAGACGGCGTCGAGAAATCGCGGCTCGACTGAGGAAACCGCAGGAACTATCGCGGTATCTCGACCGGCTGACCGGTCTCGGCCGACTCGTAGATCGACTCGATGATCTCGACCGCCTTGCGGGCCTCGGTCCCGTCGAGCATGTATGGATCATCCGTGGAGATTGCGTCGAGGAAGTCACCGATGTTCCGGCGGTGGTTGCTGTAGTCGATGGACATCGGGTCGGCCGCACCGCCACCGGAGTCGGTCTCTTCGCCGAACTCCCCACGGATCTCCTCGTCGTCTCCGGACTCCTCGCGGAACTGCCACGTGACGAGTTCGTCTTCGAGCAGTTCAGCCGTGCCGTCGCGGCCGGCGATCTGGATCCGCTTGAGCGAGCCGGGATACATTGAGGTGGCTCCGAGAATCTGACCGACTGCGCCGTTGCGGTACTTCAGTACGGCGACAGCGGTGTCCTCGACTTCGATGAGATCCGAGTCGTGGGCGCGTGTTGCCGTGTACGCGAATACTTCCTCGACGGGATTGACGTCACCGTCGAGGTCGGACATCGCAGTGCCCGCGAGCCACTGGATCGCGTCGATGCCGTGGATAGACTGGTTCATGAGTGCGCCTCCCCCATCGAGAGCTTCGGTCCCCTGCCAGCGATCCGGTCCGTAGTACTCGTCGTCACGCCACCACGGCACGTACGTGTTGACCACCGATAGGTCACCGAAGCGGTCGTCGGCTGCCGCGTCGCGAAGCTGCTGGACAACGGGATTGTACCGCTGGGGGAAAACTCCGCCGAGACGGACGCCAGCCTCGTCAACCGCTTCGAGCATCTCGTCGATGCGTTTGGTCGATATTTCGAGTGGTTTCTCACAGAGGATATCTATCCCGCGTTCTGCTGCAGCTTTCGTCGGTTCGAGGTGGCTCCCACTGGGTGTGCAGACAGCGAGGACGTCGGGTTCGGTCTCGTCGAGCATCGACTCGGTCTCCTCGTACCACTCACAGTCATATTCGTCTGCAAAGGCACGGCCCTTCTCTGTCGTCCGACAGGAGCCGGCGACAAGTGTCGCGTTCTCCAGATCGCCGATAGACTCCGCGTGCAACTCTGCTACGGCACCGATACCAGCGACAGCGAAACGAGTTGATGTGACCATGGCGCTCGTGCCAATACGTTTCGCCTCATCATCAAAAACGTATCGGCGGACCGACTGACGCTTCGGAGTGGTCGGATATCGCTGATTGATCCTACCTCGACCGGTGGGGCGGCCTCGTCACTTCGCGGCTGACCTCGATGGTCGGTCCCTTCTTTTCGCGCCTCCCATACCGCACGTCGTACAAAACGCCGTCATCGGAGCCACGCTGGCGGTAGTGCAATTATCAGCACTGTTGGGAAGGACATCGAGAGGCGCGTATTCGACGACACAGCTGACGGTGACTGTGCTCACGACCACGAGAACCAGACGACCGTGCCAGCCGTGATCGCCGGCCCGATCCCAATTCTGGCTCACTCACGAGCATTACCGCAATAACCGCGACATCAGTCGTCATGCAGATGTACTTGACGGTTTCTGATCCCTCGAATTTTGGAGTCCTTCCAGAACAAGTCGCGTCCTCTCAGACGTTCGATAACTGCTGTCGAATTCGGTTCTGGATGAAAAACCAATCGGATCAATATGAGAACATATGTTGATATCGTGTCCGAGTATTCTGCTGAACGGAAGGCGTTCGGCGATTGTCCCCGATTCCACGTCCGCATATGGATATACTGACTGTTTTCCACTGAAATGTATCGTATTCCAATCTACAACCTTATGATCGCCTGTAGCAACACAGCAGATCCCTTGAATATAGTACCGAATAGTGTCGTTCCGCCCAGCCGCCACGACTCGTCGAGGCAAAACTATGGCCGGCCTTTGTTCGGGATCGGGGACAGATCCCTTGAAGAGATTCTCTCGACTGTGCTCTCGTCTCCGAACTGGAACTGGCCATCGAAGACGACTATTTACGCTTCTACTTATATGAGGCATATCTCATATGGTTGGTAGTATAAGACATATTTTATAATTGATGACCTGCCCGACAACTAGGTCGTGTGTAGGTGAGTAAACGTCACGTCGTGAACCAGCAATATTTAATCGGCACGCGAAGAACGATGAGTGTATTTCCGGAGCGGCTCCCGTTACGTTGTTGCGGTGATTGCGAGCGATTGCCTCCCGTATACAGGTACCCTCGCCTCATATTACGAGACTGTATTCTGCACACTATTGACTAATATAGTTGTAAATATGTGGGAGGAACTAGACAATATCGAAATACTCTTAAAGAAGATTGTGAGACCACTGACTTGACCCGGCCGGTCGGCCGTTATACTGTGAAATCAGATGGTTACGTGGCAGGAATTACCCTCTTCAGGAGGTGAAGGTGTCTCCTTGTACAGGGGTGCCGAAGTTTCTGAGACGTCATTCACCGCCTCAATACCGTATCTCGCTACGGGTTCGCGTCGAAGACGGCGTATTCAACCGGAAGGATTGTTCAAAGCAGTGGGAAAATTGTCAGATATTCTTATATATAATTAATCTATATGACATCGACAATCGACAGTTTGGTGAATAACTTAACCAAAAATAGCCCACGTTCTGGTCCAGATAGCCGTCTAATGACTAGTCGATACTGGATATTCGGAGTACGTCGCCGTCACTGGCACAGCAATTCGAACCGACCCGCAGCTTAGCGGCACGTCGCTGTCGATCCATAGACACCCGAAATCCGGTTTTGCGGGTACAGTAAAATCGAAATTTGCGCCCATTGATAGACACCTAAACCGCACTGCAACGAGCAGGCCTCCGATTTCAGATGTCCTGCCATGGAAATCGGAACGCTATCGAACGAATATTTCGAGAACCCAAGCGATGAACGGCGTCATTCTCGAACTGCTTCAGCCACGTCGATCCCGAAACGGCCGAAGATCGCTCACAAGGTTTCGGCGCTGGCACAATGCTCTAAACTTCGCACTACAACTGGTCCCGGTAGCGACTGTCTCACCACGATGCGTCACGTAATCTTCCAGCGGCAAGCCGCTTGGATGGTTGTAGTCGACAGCGTCAGTCGACGAGCTGGTCGACGTCGTCGAGCAGTTGATCGTAGATTGTCTCGACGCGCCGTACCTCCTCGTCGGTCAGCGGGCGAAGCGGTTCACGGACGGCGCCGCCGTGCAGACCAGCGAGTTCCAGCCCCTTCTTGACGGTCGGCACGCTGACGGCGCCGGGGATGTCGTTGTCGTGTCCGGATCGATCCCTGAAGTTCTGGAAGGGGAGACAGGCGTCGCGGAGCTTCCGGGCGCGCCCCCAGTCGCCGTCGGAGAGGGCGTCGAACAGTTCGAGGCCGACCTCCGGCCGGAAGTTGCTCACGCCGGCCGAGAAGCCCTCGATCCCCTCGGCCCAGAAGGAGACGGCGTACGGTTCGGCCAGTCCGTCGACCCAGACGACGTCGTCGGCGCCCGCTTCGACCGCCGCGCCGAGCTTCACTGGGTCCGGGAGCGCGTACTTGATGCCGACGACGCCGTCGAGGCGGGTCAGGTCGGCCATGTAGCTCACCGACGGGTCGAACCCGCGAACGTAGGGAACCAGCGGCGTCTCGGTCACCGAGGCGAGCTCGCGGTAGTACTGCAACAGCCCCTGCTCGTGGAGGTACGTGTGGTCCGGGGGCATGATCATCATCGCGTCGGCGCCGACCCGGTCGTACGCGCGGATCAGCTCCTTCGCGTTGGCCGTGCTACCGCCGACGCCCGCGAGGACGCAGGCGTCCGACGGCAGCGCGTCGACGCTGGCCTCGGTCACGTCGACCCGTTCCTCGTGGGACAGCGAGTGGTACTCGCTGATGTTCGCTGCGGCCAGGAACATCCGAATGCCGGAGTCGTAGAGGGATTCCGCGTTGTCCCCGATCTTCTCGTACTCGACGTCGAGGTGCTGATCGAAGGGCGTGAGGAGTCCGACCGCGACGCCGCGGAGACGCTCCCGTACCCGTTCGGCTGATGACGACATTGCGAGAAGAATGACCTGCACGATATATAATAGTACTGGACCGGCCGATCGGCCGGGACCCTCAGCCGGAGCGGCCGCGACCGGCCGGTCGGTCGCACAGTTGCGTCCAGTTACGGCGCAGTGAGGCGACTAGTAGTTGCGGTAGACCGTCTTGGTGGTGGTGAAGAAGTCGATGCCGGCGTCGCCCTGCTCGCGGTAGGTGTTGGTCGACGAGTCCTTGTAGCCGCCGAAGGGGACGTGCAGTTCCAGGCCGGTCGTCTTCTCGTTGACCTTGGCGACGCCCGCCTCGATGCGGTCGAGGAACCGTTCGGCCTCGGTCACGTCCTGAGTCACGATGCTGGCCGAGAGGCCGTAGTCGACGTCGTTGGCGGTCCGGAGCGCGTCCTCGAAGTCGCTCGCCGGGATGACGGACAGCACCGGCCCGAAGATCTCCTCCTGTGCGATGCGCATGTCGGCGTCGACGTCGGCGAAGACGGCCGGTTCGACGTAGTGGCCGTCGGCGTAGACGCCGTCGGTGAGTTCCGCGCCGCCGGTCTCCAGCGTCGCGCCCTCGCTCTGGCCGACGTCGACGTACTCGAGGGTCGACTCGAGTTCGCTCTCGGAGACGTGCGGGCCCACGTCCGGTTCCTCGAGGCCCGGTCCGACCTCGATGGACTCGGCGTACTCGACCATCGCGTCGACGAACTCGTCGTAGACGTCCTCGTGGACGATCGCGCGGGAGGCGGCCGTACACGACTGGCCCGTCGTCCCGAAGGCCCCGGTACCGACGACGTCGACCGCCTCGTCGACGTCGGCGCTAGGCATCACGACCGTGGGGTTCTTGCCGCCCATCTCGCACTGGACGCGCTTGAGGTCGGTCGCGGCGGTCTCGGCCACCTGCGTCCCGACGGCGGTGCTGCCGGTGAAGGAGACGCCGTCGATCGCGTCGTGTTCGATCAGCGGCGTCCCGACCGGCTGCCCGAGCCCGTCACCATGTTGGCCGCGCCGTCGGGCAGGCCGGCCTCGTCGAGGCACTCGAAGACGATCTTGGCCACGGTGGGTGCCGCCGACGCCGGCTTGAGGACGGCCGTGTTGCCGGTCGCCAGCGCCGGTGCGAGCTTCCAGGCGGGGATCGCGATGGGGTAGTTCCAGGGGGTGATCAGACCGACCGTCCCCAGCGGTTCCTGTCTGGCCGACAGCCCGGAGTTCTGTCCGCTGGTCGACTTCACGACGCCGCCGAGGTCGCGGGCCTTCTGGGCGTAGTAGGCGAAGATGTCGACGGCGCGCTGGACCTCGCCCGCGGCTTCCGACCGCGTCTTGCCCTCCTCGCGGACGAGCGTCTCGGTCGCCTCCTCTTTGCGTTCTTCCAGCGCGGCGCTCGTCTGGCGCAGGATCCATCCCCGTTCCGGGCCGGGGAGCCCGGCCCAGTCCGACTGCGCCTCGACGGCAGCGTCGACGGCGGCCTCGACGTCAGCCGGGGTCGAGTCCTGGAAGCGACCGACGACCTCGTCGTCGTTCGCCGGGTTCCTGACCTCGAAGACGTCGCCCGATTCGGATTCGACCCACTCGCCGCTCACGTAGTTCCGATGGTCTGTCGCCATCTCGTCTCTAGGGTCCCGGGGTCGGCTTACAAGCGTTTTGGTCGGATCCCGAGACGACGCCCCCGGCGGATCGAGGTTAGGCGTACATCGAGTTGACCTCGACGACGTTCGCCGCCTGCGCGATCTTCTCGTGGAGCTCGTTCTCGATCCGGTCGTCCGTCATCCGCTGTGACGGGCCGGAGATGCTGAGCGCGCCCAGCACGTCCGCTTCGGGGACGGTGACGGCGATCCCGATGCACCGGACGCCGGGGATGTTCTCCTCGTCGTCGATCGAGTACCCTCGGCGCTCGATCTCTGCGAGGTTCTCGTGCAGTGCCTCGACGTCGGTGAGCGTGTTCTCCGTCCGCGCCTCCACCCCGTGTTGCTCAACGATCTCTTCGACTCGCTCCCGCGGGAGCTCGGCGAGGATCGCCTTCCCGAGGGAGGTCGAGTGCATCGGCATCCGCTTGCCGATCCTCGACTCGGTCTGTACGGCGGCGTTCCCCTTGGACTTGGCCATGTAGACGACGCGACCGCTCTCCTCCGCACCGAAGTGGACGACCTCGCCGGTCTCCTCGGCGAGCCCCCGGACCTGCTCTCTGACGATGTCGTGGTCGGCGATCCGGTCTTTCAGGGACTCGGCGATGTCGAGAAAGCGCAGACTGAGACGGTAGGTGTGATCCTCCTTGACCACCCAGCCCTCGTCGACGAGCGTCGCGAGGTGCCCGTGGACGGTGCTCTTCGAGAACTCGACCTCCTCCGAGAGTTCGGTGATTCCCGTCTCGCCCTGCCGCTGGAGCGTCTCGATGATCCGACAGGCCCGCTGGACTGCTTCGACCGTTCGAGGGGCGTTCGTCGCCATAGTACGACCTACCGACCGGAGCCTTATATCGTTTGTTCTGGCCTGACGAATCGCGGGTCAGCGTCGATGTACGACTCGCTACAGGGGGCTCTGTGGGATGGACGTCCGTTTGCTACGCCGGTCGCGGTTCCGTCGTCTGGACCCGAAACGCTCCCTCCGGAATGCTCCTCGACTGGGAGCGGTAACTCCGATCGCAGCAGTCGATTCCGGGTCGTCCTTCCGGAGTCCTGATCTGTCTCTCGCTGGCGTACAGTCCCTGAGTGTTCTACTCTCTCGAATCGGCCGCCCTGGCCAGTGACGAACCGTCAGACGCCGCTCTCGTGTGACGACCACACTTGATCGATACCCATCCGCAGACGCCGACGCGGTCGCGGGATCCACGGAGCGAGGCTGATCGACCCGATATCCCTACAGGCCGACGGGTGCCGCGTGTGCGAGAAGAGCCTCGTTGCTGGCACTCGATTCGGTTACCGCCCCGAGTGTAACGAAGGCACCTTTGTTATATAAGGCCGACATGGTGATAACGACGGTACGTCCGTTATGCCTTCGCTCCAGTTTGGATAACGGAGGTACGGTTGTTACGTGGGCTCGATACGTCGTCTGTCTCGTCCGCTGTCACGCGACTATTGCACGTACTGGCGGGTTTCAGCTGGCCGATAGCCGACTGCGAACTAGTCTGTTCTGGTCTCTCGAAAGATGGGCCTAGCGGTCTCTTCAGGGGGGCAATGCGTAATGTGGCCACTCTCCGGGTCGTACGCAGGGGGCCGCTTTCGGCCAGTGGTAGCGGCGGCGCTCTCACTGGTTCTTCGCTGATAGTCGTCCTGTTCCCGTGTCGCGAATTCCGTCGTCCGTAACGGGCCAGGGGCCCCTCAGACGCATCCGCAGGGCGGATTCTCCGGTTCTGCGGGGCAGGATCCGTCCCCCCGACGGACGAATTCTGTGTCCACCGCCGTCTACCGACGGCTGTTCCCGACTTTCTCCTGGCGCGAATTCCCGCCTTGCTCCGTCTGCTGGTCGCCGCAGCGGTGACCGATCCGTCCAGTCCATATCTTTTTGGCTGGCCATCGTCGATGGTTCGACATGGGGTTCCTCACCGAGGACTACCTGCTCGAGTCCGACGCGGCCGAGACGCTGTACGCCAGCATCGAGTCGCTGCCGATCGTCGATCCGCACACGCACGCGGACCTGTCCGAAATCGTCGACGACGACGGCTGGGACGACATCTGGGAGGTCGAGGCAGCCACGGATCACTACGTCTGGTCGATGATGCGCAAGCGGGGCGTCCCGGAGCGCAAGATAACCGGCGACGCCGACAACCGGGAGAAGTGGACGGCGCTCGCGGAGGTCTTCCCTGAACTCGCCGGGAACCCGACCTACGAGTGGATCCACCTCGACCTCAGGCGGCGGTTCGGCATCGAAAAGCCGATCTCCGCAGAGACGGCCGACGAGATCTGGGAGGAGACGAAGGCGCAACTCGACTCCCGGTCGATGCGACCGCAGGCGCTCCTGTCGGAGATGGACGTCGAGGTCCTCTGCACGACTGACGACCCGACAGACGATCTCGGCTATCACGAGGCGGCCGAGGGATCGGTCGACGTCGACGTACGACCGACGTGGCGGATCGATCGGGCGCTGCATCCGGGCCGCGACTCCTGGCTGCAGTTCGTCGAGGATCTGGAGGGGGCGACTGGCGTCGACACCTCGTCGCTCTCGGGCTTTCTGGACGCGCTGGAGCACACCCACGACCGCTTCGCCGAGCACGGCTGTCGGGCGAGCGACCTCAGCCTGGCCGAACTGGTCACGCGACCGGTCAGCCAGCGGCGGGCCCGCGACGTCTATTGGCGCGCGCTCGACGGGCGGAACCTCTCGGAGATCGAGGTCCGCGACTTCCAGGCCTTCCTGATCGAACAGGTCGGCCGGCTCAACGCCGAGAAGGACTGGGTGACCCAGTTCCATATCGGCGCGGTCCGGGACTACCGGGACGAACTGTACGAGACCGTCGGGAACGACGTCGGCGGCGACGTCTCGGCCCAGTCGATCGAGATCGCGGAGAACCTGGAGTACTTCCTGAACGAGTTCGACGGCGAGATGGAGATCGTCCTCTACACGGTCGATCCGACCCACTACCCGACGCTGACGACGATCAGTCGCGCCTTCCCGAACGTCAGCCTCGGTCCGGCCTGGTGGTTCAACGACAGCCCGTACGGGATGGAGGAGCAGCTCGAGCACATGGGCACCGTCGACCTCCTCGTGAACCACGCCGGGATGGTCAGCGACTCGCGGAAGCTCATGTCCTACGGCTCTCGCTTCGAGATGTTCCGCCGCTCGCTCGCGAACGTCCTCGGACGGATGGTCGAGAAGAGACAGATGCCCCTGGCCCACGCCGAGGACCTCGCGACGTACCTGGCGTACGACCGCCCGAAGTCCCTCTACGGGTTCGAGTAGCGAAACGGGACGCTCTTACGACCGGTCGGCGGACTCCGTTTCCCAGATGATCGGACGCACTTCGATTCGCCCCCGGCTCGTCCACCGCCGTCGGAAACGCGGAACATACATGTGCTGTGATGTGGATCATAGAACACGATGACTGTCCCAAACGACTTCGACATCGACGGCAAGGTTTGCGTGATCACCGGCGGATCTGGCGTCCTCGGCTCCGAGATGGCGAAAGCGATCGGTGAGAACGGCGGCAAGGTCGCGCTCCTCGCCCGTGGCGAAGCGGAGCTCGAGGAGACACGCGCCGAACTCGCGGACCGGGGAATCGACGCCATGGCCATTCCGGCATCGGTGCTCGACCGCGCCGAACTGGACGCGGCCGCCGAGACGGTCGTCGACGAGTACGGACGCATCGACGTGCTCGTCAACGCCGCCGGCGGGAACCACCCCGACGCGACGACGGGGGATGACACCTCCTTCTTCGACCTGCCGAAGGAGGGCCTCGAGAGCGTCGTGAACGTCAACTTCGTGGGGACGGTCCTCGCGTCGCAGGCCTTCGGCGAGTACATGGTCGAGCAGGGAGAGGGGGCGATCCTGAACGTCTCGTCGATGAACGCGTTCACGCCCCTGACAAAGATTCCGGGGTACTCGGGCGCGAAGGCCGCCGTCTCGAACTTCACCGAGTGGCTGGCCGTCCACATGGCACAGGAGTACTCCCCGGACATCCGCGTGAACGCGATCGCGCCGGGGTTCTTCCTCACCGAACAGAACCGATACCTGCTGATCGACGAGGAGACCGGCGAGTACACGGACCGCGGGCAGTCGATCATCGACCACACCCCGCAGGGCAGGTTCGGCGATCCGGAGGACCTCTCGACGACCGTGTTGTGGCTGATCGCGCCTGGTTCCGAGTTCGTCACCGGGACGGTGATCCCGATCGACGGCGGGTTCTCCGCGTTCAGCGGCGTCTGAGGCGGCCGCCCCTCGACGCTATCCCGGGTGGCCGCACTGGCGCCCGGGTTCGTCTACGCGGACGTCACCGACGAGATCAGAGGGTCAGCGGGTTACACTGACGGTGCCAAACGCCAAACACCGATGGATAGTACAGTCGACGAGATGGCCAACTGCGACCGGCGTACGTCTCCGGATACGTGCGCCGACGTCGCTTTGATCGAGCTATTCACAATATTTTTACGATAGGTTCACATCTGTCTATATCGATGCAGTTGCTAGCCTACCCCAGAGAGTCGACTGCGCTCGACGGCGAGTGGCAGGCGATTCCCGACCAGTACGAGATGTTCCGGGACTACTTCGACGACTTCGTCGAGGACGAGGACGGCGACAGCGCGGCGCTCCCCGACGAGGACGGGCAGCCGGCCCTGAGCTTCGAGTCCATCTACGAGCCGAGCGCGTCCGGCGACGACGACATCACCGACTTCAACATCTACGACGGCTACTCGATGCGCGTCCCCTCGAGCTGGGGCGAAGAGATGCCCGAGTTCCGCCACTTCGAGGGGTGGATGTGGTTCGCGCGGACGTTCGACCGCGACGAGATCGAGGAGGACGACCGCACCTTCCTGCGGTTCGGCGCGGTCAACTACAAGGCCGAGGTCTGGCTGAACGGCGAGCGACTGGGCGAGCACGAGGGCGGCTACACGCCCTTCACCTTCGAGATCACCGACCACCTTCAGGACGGCGAGAACGCGCTGGTGGTCCGGGTGGACAACAAGCGCTACGAGGACGGCATCCCCAACGAGTCGACGGACTGGTTCAACTTCGGCGGCATCAACCGCTCCGTCGAGCTCGTCTCCGTCCCCGAGTCCTACGTCAGGAACTTCAAGGTCGAGACGACCCTCTCCGACGACGCCGTCGACGTGGACGTGTCGGCCTGGATCGACGGCGGCGCGACGGCGGACGCGGCCACGGCCGAGATCCCGGAGCTGGGCGTCGAATCGGAGCTCTCGTCCGCCGGCGACGACCGGCTCACTGCGACGTTCTCCCTCTCCGCGTCCGACGTCGACCTGTGGAGCCCGTCGAACCCGAAGTTGTACACGGTCCGCGTCGAGTACGACGGGGACGCCGTCGAGGACCGCGTCGGCTTCCGCGAGGTGTCCGCGGGCGGCGGCGAGGTCCGCGTCAACGGCGAGTCGATCGCGCTCCGCGGCATCGCGCTCCACGAGGAAGTCGCCGGCAAGGGACGCGCGCTCGGCATCGACGACGTGCGGACCCGCTTCCAGTGGATCAACGAACTCGGCTGTAACTTCGCCCGACTGGCGCACTATCCCCACACCGAGGAGATGGCCCGGACGGCGGACGAGGAGGGCATCCTCCTCTGGGAGGAGGTGCCAGCCTACTGGGACATCAACTTCGGCGACGAGGAGATCCAGGAGCTGTACCGACAGCAGCTCCGCGAGCTGATCCAGCGCGACTGGAACCGCGCGTCGGTGGCGCTGTGGTCGATCGCCAACGAGACCGACCACAACGACGAGACCAGAAACGAGGTGCTCCCGCAGATGGCCGACTACGTCCGCGACCTCGACGACACGCGGCTCGTGACCGCCGCGTGCTTCGTCGACGAGACCGACGACGGGCTCGTCCTCAACGACCCGCTCGAGGAGCACCTGGACGTCGTCGGCGTCAACGAGTACTTCGGCTGGTACTACGGGGACGCCGACGACATGAAGCACTTCCGTGACGATCCCGAGGGCACGCCGATCGTCATCTCCGAGACCGGCGGCGGCGCCAAGTGGGGTAACCACGGGACCGAGGAGGACCGCTGGACCGAGGAGTTCCAGGCCGCGATCTACCGCGATCAGACCGAAGCCGCCGCCGCTACCGAGCAGATCGCCGGCATCTCGCCGTGGATCCTCTTCGACTTTCGGGCGCCGATGCGTCAGAACGAGTATCAGCGGGGCTACAACCGGAAGGGCGTTGTGGACCAGCACGGCCGCAAGAAGCAGGCGTTCCACGTCCTCCGGGAGTTCTACGAGTCGGGCCGGCTGGAGTAGCGCCCGGCGTCTTCCGTTCCCGGACGAACCCCTTCCTGGCCTGTCTCGTCCGGTTTTCTCCGATTCCCGACTATAGTAGCAATTGACCGCAGTGACACACTCGAGGGGCACTCGGGGTGCCCCTCGATGTGTACATAGTTTCAATTGCTACTATAGCCGCACGGCTACGCCCTGTGACACCGGCGTCGAAAGAAACGGACTGCGCCGCGTCGGTCGGTAGAACGCCTACTCGAGCGAGTCCCGCAGGCCGCGCATGTAGCCGATGGCGAACAGGCGGCCCTTCGTGTGGTAGCCGGGGTTGGAGTTGTCCTCGCCGGCCATCGTGGGGACGTGGTCGGGGCGCATGGGGACGTCGTCGTCGACGGCCTCCTCGAAGGCGGCCATCGCCGCGTGCATGTCCGTCGGACCGTCGTCGTGCCAGGTCTCGACGAACTGGTCGGCGTCGCCCTCGACGTCGCGGAAGTGGACGAAGTTGATCCGGTCGCCGAACTGCCGGATCGCTGCGGGGACGTCGGCGCCCATCGCCGCGAAGTTGCCCTGGCAGAACGTGACGCCGTTGTGCTCGCTGTCGACGACGTCCAGGATCCGCTCGTAGTTCTCGACGCTGTTGACGACCCGGGGGACGTCGCGGACGGACTCCCGCGGCGGGTCGTCGGGGTGCAGGCCGAGCTTCACGCCAGCCTCCTCGGCGACGGGGACGACCTCCTCGAGGAAGTACGCCAGCGCCTCGAAGATCTCCTCGTGAGTGCGCTCGGCGGCGGGTACTTCCGGCCCGCCCTGCATCTTCGCGTTGTCGTAGCCGGTCACGTACGAGCCGCCGCGGGACTCGACGTGCGCTTCGGTCCGCGCCCACCGCACCCCGGCCATCCAGTCGTAGCAGATAACGGGGATGCCGAGGTCGCCGCAGTCCCGGACGAACTGTTTGAACTCGGCGATGTCCTCGTCGCGTCCGTCCAGGCCGAGGCGGACGCGGTCGGTCAGCGGGACGCTGCCCTCGAGGACGGAGAAGTTCAGGCCGGCGTCCTCGAGCCAGTTGCGGAGGCCGCGGAGCTCGTCGTACGTCCACGTCGTCTTGTCGTCGCCGATCTCCAGCGGGTGGATCACGGTGTCCGTCACGCCCATTTGCTTGGCTAGTTGCCACCGCTCGTCGGGCTCCGGTGGGAGCACGAGGGCAGGTCGAACCATACGAAGACCCAGAACACCAACTCGTATATACATTATCCTCTCCGCCGTCCGCGGAACCGACACGGCACTCGTCGGGGGCCTGTCACGGATCGAGGCCGTCCAGCGACGTCGGCGGCCGGTCGCAGTAGCCAGGTTCGCGTTCTTTTTCACGCCCTCGGACGCATTCCAGTACGAATGGAGGCCGTCAGTCCTGCTACGCTCGTGGATCCGCTGGTCACGGCGTTCGTCCTCGCGACTATGCTCTCGGTCGGGCTCGACTTGCGACCGGACGACGTGGTGCAATCCGTCGGTCAGTGGCGCTTGCTCGCGCGGTCCGCCCTCGTGAACCTCGTCGGCGTTCCCGCGCTGACGCTGATCGCGCTCCTCGTAGCGCCGGTCGAGACGGAGTACGCGGTCGGGTTGCTCGTGATCGCCGTCTCCCCGGGCGCGCCCTTCGGACCGAAACTCGCCGAGATATCGGACAGCGACGTCGCCTTCGCGAGCGGGCTCATGGTCGTTCTGGCGACGGCCTCCGTTCTCACCGTCCCGGCGTCGCTTGCGCTGCTCGTGCCGGGGAGCGTGGACGTCGATCTGGTCGCCATCGCACGGATAGTCGTTGTCGTTCAGCTCGTACCGCTGCTCGCCGGCTTTGCCCTGCGAGTCCGCGATCGAGCGTTCGCCTCGAGGCTATACGCTCCGACGCGCCGACTCTCGACCGGGTTACTGCTCGTCCTGATCGCGCTCCTGGTGGTGATCAACGCCGACGCGATCAGCCGGCTCGTCGGGACCGGCGTGTTAGCCGTCTCGTCCGTCGTCGTGGTCGGGTCGATGGTCGCAGGGTACGCCTCCGGCGGCCCTGATCGTTCCATGCGAGAGGCCCTCGCGACGTCGACGACCGCTCGAAACGCGGCCGTCGCGTTGCTCGTCGCGACCACGAGCTTCCCCTCGCCGGCGGTCTTCGTGACGATCGTCGCGTTCAGTCTCGTGAGCGTCGCCGTTCCGGGAATCGCCGCTGGAGCGTGGCGAGTTCGGTCAGCGTCGTTCGACGCCGTCTGATCGCGCGGCAGAATCGACGTCCGGCGGGCGTGTCTACGCCTCGCACTTTGGAAAGATATTTATAATGGTTGTATGTAACTGTATTTGTGTATGTAACGGTATCCCTTAGAGGCTAGGCTGTTGACTGCGCACAATCCAGAGAACGGGACGAACCCTGGTGAGTGAGCATGTCGGAGAGCTACTCGGAGTCCTTCACCTGGTCGAAACTCCTGACACTGGTGTTGATCGGGATCATCCCCTCGTTCTCCGGGGCGCTAATCAACCCGACTATCCCCGCGATCCAGCAGACGTTCTCGCACGTGCCGAACTCGGAGACGCTGGCACAGCTGGTCAGCACGACGTCCGCGTGGATCGTAATCGTCGTCGCGCCCCTCACGGGGTACCTGCTCGACAAGTACGCCCGCAAGCCGATCCTTATTGCCGCAGTCATCATCTACGGGGCCGGGACGAGCATTGCGTTCTTCCTCGATTCGATCTACCTGATCCTCGCGACGCGCATCCTCGACGGCATCGCCGTCGGCGCGCTCATGGTGACCGTCCCGACGCTCATCGCCGACTACTACTCCGGCGGTCGCCGCGAGTCGGTCATGGGGTACTACGGCGCCGTGCAGGCCGGGGGTGGCGCCGTCGCGGCCGTCCTCGGTGGGTACATCGCAGGGGCGCTCGGCTGGCGATACATCTTCCTCGTCTTCGCAGGGGCGCTGCTGTTCGTCCCGCCGATCATCCGGCTCCTGCCCGAGCCCGACATCCAGGAATCCCAGCAGGACGACGAGATCAGCCGGCTCGAGGCCGTGGCGAAGCTCGTGCGGGAGTCGCCCGCGAAATTGATCGCAGGCATCTACTTCCTCGTGCTGTTCGGCATGCTGACGAACAACCTCATCATGATCGAGGTCCCGTACTACCTTCAGGGGTCGCTCGGCGTCAGCGATTCCCAGACCGGTCTGATAATCTCGGGCGTCATGATCGCCAGCGTGGTCATGGCCTCGATGTACGGCCGCATCAAACAGCACTTCCGTCACATCACCCTCTTGACGGCCGCGTTTACCTTCGCGTCCCTGGGCTTCCTGCTGTTCACTTCCGTGGAACTCCTCCCGGTCGTGCTCGTCGGCATCATCGTCGCCGGCGGGATGGGAATGGGTCTCCTCCTTCCCACGGTGAACGACTGGATCGCGTCGATCGTTCAGGAGGAGGTTCGTGGACGGGCACTCAGCGGCGTGACGATGATGATGTACGGCGGGTTCGCCCTCTCGCCGTTCGCTCCGATGCCGCTGGTCGACGCGTTCGGGCGCGTGGGGATGCTCCGAACTGCCGGCTTCCTGCTGCTCATCGTCGCTGGCGTCCTCGTGACGGCCTGGTTCGTCAGTCGATCCAGTGCGCCTTTGACGCCGGACGGGACGCTCTCTGACGACTGATCGCGGATACGACCGTCGACGTGACCGGTATTCACCGGTCGCACACTCCGTCGTGTACCTCTCGATCGGCAGTCATCGGCGCAGGCGCCCATTTATTACATATTACGGTAGGAGAAAATATAAATTTTCTTATGGCTTGTGTACGAAGCAATGCCCGTGACCATCGAGACAGTCCTGCTGCCAGTCAGCGACTCGGACGAGGACCGCCTCAATCGGCTCGTCGACGCCGTCCTGGAGATCGCCGCTCCGACTGATGCCACCGTCGTGGTGGCTCATGCCATTCCGGACGAGGACGACAGCATCGTGACCACCATCCCAGCGATCAGCGGTGGTAACTACCCGCAGGTCCTCTCCCGTCCCGAGTACGACGACCTGCTCGACCAGTACCCCGACGACGACCAGTCCGTCGACGACGTCGTCGCCGAGCACGAGACGGTGCAGTCGGTGACGGACCGCCTCGACGACGCCAGCGTCGAGTACGCAGTCTGCGGCGCGGTCGGCGACCCCAGCGAGGCGATCCTCGAACTCGCCGATGACGTCGACGCCGACCGACTTGTCGTCGGCGGCAGCCGCCGGAGCCCGACCGACAAGGCCGTTTTCGGGAGCCTGTCGCAGACGCTGCTCCTCGATGCGTCCTGTCCCGTGACCTTCGTCCACGGTGATTGACGACGCCGACGACACCAGCGACTGCTTAACGACGATAGGGAGTGGTGATGGCGAATAGATCACGTATCAGAAGCGATCTGGTGAACTCTCCGGCCGTCTGATCCGTACACCGAACGACGTTCGCGTCACAGGGGCACGGAGCAATCGCTCCACTCTCCGTCAGTTGTTCAGCTACGTACTACCCCCAGTTTCTGCAACGTGGGGAGGTCCCAGCCGTACGTGACCGCCGCTAACCGCGTCCCGACGGTCACTACTGCACACACCACCGCAGCAGTGCTCGCAGCAACTCCCATGCTCGCCACCGCCCAGTACGCACTCCCACCCAGCACTGCACAGCTCGCGTAGAAATCGTCGAAGAGGATGTACGGGGAGCGATCGAGGAGGACGTCTGCGACTGCACCGCCCCCCACCGCGTTGATCGTCGCAATGGCGACGATACCGACCGCTGGAACGTTCGCCTCGGCTGCGACGATGGCACCGGTCGTCGCGAAGGCGGCGAGTCCGATGGCGTCCGAAACGAGCGTGATCGGATGAGTGTCCGGCGCCGGCAGTACGGCGCTCAACGCGACCGCCAGACCGACTCCGAGCAGACCCAGACTGACTTCGATCAGCGACTGAAGGGCCAGTGGTACCCGGCTCACGAGGAGATCCCGCGTCATCCCACCGGCAAACGCCATGGCCAGACCGACGACGGCGATTCCGAACAGATCGAACTCCTCACGGATCGCCTTGGACGACCCGACGAGTGCGAACGCGATCAGGCCGATCGTGTTCATCACGGCGAACGGGTCGCCGAATAGCGTGGCGACGACGTCCTGGCTCATTGCCCGCGCCTACGCAGGTATGTCTCTTGAGTGCTGCGTATCACGTACTCACCTGTTCGAGCGGCGTTCAGCTCCGCCGTGGACTCTACGGGAAACCAGGCGGTCGCTCGGTAAAGGCTCGTCCACGTCCGGGATAACGATCGAATTCGAATACTGTTTTGGACCTCGACACTTCGGCATCTATTACCATCCGACGACCGTCCGCACGTGGACGCAGAGAGCCGACAGACAGCCCACTGACGGACCGATCTCGAAACACGTCGCCGCCGCCGAAGAGATGACTCAACGCGGCGACCGGCGCTACTGGCTGTACGCCGCCTTCGGAGAATCTCCGACGTTCTGATGGCCTGTTCGAGGTCTCTGCTCTATCGAACGCAGCCGATCCGAGACGAACCACTTCCGCCGGGTTAGGCTCTCTCCGGCGTGAACCAACGGGGCGACAGCGGTGGCTCTCGCCGGACTTCCGCCAGAAAAACACCCCATCGACGATGCTGCGTTCCCCGTCGATTCAGCCGTGGCTTCGGAAAGCACTCCACAGATACGGCCACGATTCCAGTACGAGACGCCTGAAACTCGAGGTCACCGAACGTATATCCTATACAGTAATAAAGGGAACCAACCAGTTCTCGAACCGTTTTAGCCAGCGCGATCCCCGACCGAACGGGAAATCTCTATGGAGAGACGGTCAGTCCGTCTTCGGCGACGATGACGTCGCCGCCGAAGACCGACTCGGCGTCCCGTCGCATCGATTCGAGGTCGCGGTAGGGCATGATGTGCGTGAGAACGAGCGTCTGGACGCCGGCGTCCCGGGCGATCTCACCCGCGTCTGTGGCGTCACAGTGATTGGCAGTCAGCGTGGACTCGTTCAGGTCCCGTGATCCCGCTGCGTGCTGTTGCCAGACGAACTGATCGTCTCCGTCCGGCACGCGGTCCTCGTCGACCGGAGCCGTGTTGCAGTCCTGAACGAGGACGTCCGCTCCCTCGGCGAACTCGGCGAGCGACGTGATCTTCCGCGTATCGCCGGAGAAGACGAACGACGAGCCCGTTTCGCGTTCGTCGAAGCGGTAGGCGTACGTCTCGATCGAGTGCTCGACCGGCAGCGCGGCGACGTCCCAGCCGTCCATCCCGCGACTGAAGCCCTCCGTCACGAGCTCGGTCTCGATGTTCGAGATGCCGTCTGTCGGGTAGATGTCCTGGCGGTACTCGATGTCTTCCGCGTAGACGTCGTACAGCGCGTCGACGAGTCGATCGGTGCCGTCGGGCCCGTAGACGGTGAGCGATGCCCGTCCGCCCTCGGTCCAGCTCGTGAACGCGAAGTGGAAGAACGAGGCGTTGTGGTCCACGTGGTGGTGCGTGAAGAACATCGTCTCGATCTCACCGAAGGGAACCCTCGCGTCCATGAGACCGTAGCGGTCCCGGGCCCGCAGTCAACCAGCACGCGTTCGTCAGCGACCTCGAGGGCGATGCTCGTGCCAGATCGCACGGGGCTTCCAGTGCCGACGAGAGTGATCTCCATGTGTCGCTCTACGGGGCAAAAGCGTTAGTACGTTCGCTCGATCTCCCGCCGCTGCGGAATCACTCAGTGAACCATCGTCCGGTCCAGCCGTGCGTTCGTTCGCGGCCAGCATCGATTGAGCAATCTGTGATCACAGTGCCATCAAGCAGTCCGTAAGTGGGATCGTCCAATGCGACATCAGATCATTGCCAAACCAGTCGGTAGAATGGGAGGTAGATACTCGATCGTCGATTCGCAGCAGTTTCTGGACGCTCGTTCGCTCGACGTCGCACTTCTCCGCGCTACTGCACCTGCTGTCCCAGAAGTTGAGACCGGCGCTCCCAATGCATACGACGCAGGCTCCCTCTGCTCAGTGCTTCAGAGTTGGTCGATCGGCTTGTTGTCTATCTCGAAGACACTGCTCGCCCGGTAGAACCAATTCCGCTCTTTCCCGGTGAGTTCTTCGACTATCCCGTCATCTTCGAGTTGCCCGATCAGTCGGTTGGCCGTACTGTATTCGACATCCAGCCACTCGGCCGCTGTATTCACGTTGAGGTACGGATCCTCGAAGAGGCGCATGACCAGTTCCAGGATGTTTTCGGACTGCTCGCTCTGGTAGCGCTGTTGATAGCTCTCACGGAGGTCGACAAGAAGGTTTGCCCGCTGATGGGCGTCGTCTGCCTGCGACTGCACACCACGTAAGAAGACCGGAGCCACTCTTCCCAGTCGCCGCGCTGACTGACTGCCAGGAGATAATCGACGTACTCCGAGCGTCGCGCATTGAAATACGAATTCAGGTAAAGATACGGCTCCGGCAAGAGACCGTCACGTTGCAGGAGGAGACTAATCAACAGTCGCCCGAGCCGTCCGTTTCCATCGAGAAACGGGTGAATCGTCTCGAATTGGTAGTGAATCAGCCCAATACGGAGGAGTGGATGAAGATCCGTCTCTTGATTCGCGTATTCAAGCAAGTCTTCGAGAAGGTCGGGGATCTCGTTTGGCTGGGGCGAAACGTGACTGTCGTCCTGAATGTATGGCGAGCTGACCACTGGAGATACTGTCAGATTTTGTCGAGTTCCGCAGAGATGTGCGAACTAAGCTGAGGATCGGAGCGCGATCGATCAGGTGTCCGTGAGAAGTCAATGAGGTGAAATTTACACTAAGATTGCCTCCGCGGACGGAGGGTTTATGGCCCGTGATCGACACAAGTACAGCATTGTGACCAGCAGCTCGCTGAGCGACAGTCTCCAAGAAACACTTGCACTCTTCGATCCGCTCGGCGCTCCACAAACGACGCTCGAGGTAGCAGAGAAGCTCGACATTGGTCGCCGAAGTACGTACGAGCGCCTCGAGAGACTCGTCGACCATGGCGAACTCGAGACCAAGAAAGCAGGTACGAACGGTCGCGTCTGGTGGCGGCCCCGGCCGTCGCCAACAGAGCAGACGGCCACCGCTCACGACTGGCCAGGCCTCGCCGAGCCCCTGGTCAATGACGTCCTCAATGATGCCGCTGTCGGGGTGTTTGTGCTCAACGAGGATTCCGAGGTGGCGTGGATCAACGACACGCTTGAACGGTACTTCGGGTTCGATCGCGAACAGGTCCTTGGGCAAGACAAGCGAAAACTCGTCCGGGATCAGATCGCTCCGCTCGTCGACGACCGAGAGTCGTTCGTCGAGACCGTGCTGGCCACCTACGACAATAACACGTACGCTGAACGATTTGAGTGTCGCGTAACTGCGGGCGAGGGTCGCGACGCGCGCTGGCTCGAGCACCGGAGCAAACCGATCGAATCGGGGCAGTACGCCGGCGGTCGCATCGAACTCTACTACGATATCACGGAACGAAAGCGATCGGAGGACGCCCGCCATGAAACCGAAGAGCAGTTTCAGTCGCTGGTCGACGCTGTCGAGGAGGACGCGATCTTCCGACTCGATGCAGAGGGTCACGTCGTTAGCTGGAACGAGGGTGCAAAGGAGATCAAGGGATACGACGCCGAGGAAATCCTCGGTGAACACGTCTCGATGTTCTACACTGAGGAGGACCGAGCAGCAGGCGTCCCCGAACGTAATCTCGAACGGGCTACCGAAGTGGGATCCATTAAAGACGAAGGCTGGCGTGTTCGAAAGGACGGAACACGATTCTGGGCGGCTGTGACGATTACTGCGGTTCAGGACGAAGACGGAACTCCTCGAGGGTACCTGAAAATCACCCGCGATATGACCGATCGGCACGAGCGCGAACAGGAACTCGAGAACGAACTTCAGCGAGTATTTGATCGGATCTCCGACGGCTTCTACGCGGTCGACGAGGAGTTCCGGTTTACGATCGTCAACGAACGGGCGGAAGAACTCCTCCAGCGCTCGGAAGCGGACCTGCTCGGAGAGACCGTCTGGGATGTGTTTCCCGATGCGCGTGATTCTCAAGGATTCGACGAGTTTTCTCGAGCGCTCGCAACCGGCGTGTCGAGAACGTACGAAGAGAACTTTTCTGGGACGTGGTTCGAGGTGACCGTTTACCCGTCCGCCAGCGGGCTCTCGGTATACTTCCAAGACGTCACCGAACGGAAAGAGCGTGAGCGGGAGTTAGAGCGGTACGAACAGACTATCGAAACGGTCTGGGACGGCGTGGTGACGCTCGACGCCGATGATCGGTTCGTGATGGTCAACGACGCGTTCTGTGAGATGGCCGGCTACGATCGAGAGGAGTTGCTGGGGGACCCCGTCACGCTCGTTCACGACGTGGCGATTAGTGAACGAGCCGAAGAGTTGAACGAAGACATCCTAGCAGGCGAACAGGAATACGCAACGATCGAATTCGACCTCGAGACTGCGGACGGTGAGATAATTCCCGTCGAGGGGCGGTTCGGCCCGTACGAGCTTGAAGACGGATCGATCGGTCGAACGGGCGTCGTCCGTGACATCTCCGAGCGCAAGGAACGCGAGCGGGAACTAGCGAATTACGAGACGATCGTCGAAACGAGCCCGGTCGGCATCACGATTGTCGACAGCGACGGTGAGATGCAGTTCGCCAACGGTCGCGCTGAGGAGATATTCGGGCGAAGCATAACTCAGATCAACAACCTCAGCTTCGAGGATCCCGCATGGGACGAGGTCGCCGAAAATGGCGAACCGATCTCGCGTGACGAGTTGCCCTTCCCACGCATCATGGAATCCGAAGAACCGCTGTTCGATCAGATTAGCGGCGTGTTACGTCCAGACGGGGAGCGCGTCTGGATCTCTGTTAACGGGGCGCCGGTCTACGACGACCGCGGGGAGATCACCAGTGTCGTATTCGCCATCGAAGACATCACCGAGCAGAAGGAGCGCGATCAGGCACTCAGGGAGAGCGAGGCACGGTATCGGTCGCTGACGAATGACGTCCTCGACACGTCAGACGTGGGAACGTTCATCCTGAATTCCGACTTCGAGGTCGTCTGGATCAACGAGGCGATCGAGGAGTTCTTCGGGCTCGATCGCGAGGCGACCGTCGGTCAGAACAAACGAGCGCTCATCGAGGCGGAGATCGCGGATATCTTCGAGGAGCCCGAACGGTTCGCAAACCGCGTGACCGCCACCTACGAGGACAACACCTACACCGAGGAGTTCGAGAGCCACGTCCTCGGGGAGGGAAGCCTCGAGGAACGCTGGGTAAACCACTGGAGTCAGCCCATCGAGTCTGGACTCTACGCTGGCGGCCGCATCGAGCATTACACCGACATCACCGAGCGCAAGGAACGCGAACGGGCGCTCGAGGAGTCCGAGCGGCGCTACCGAACGCTCGTCGAGAACTTCCCAAACGGTGCAGTTGGTCTCTTCGACGATGACCTGCGGTATACGGTCATCGGTGGGGAGCTGTTGGACGCGACCGGTGTCTCTCCGGAGGATCGGATCGGAAACAGCGTCTACGACATCTATCCAGACGATATCGTTGAGGAGATCGAGCCGTACTTCGAGGCCGCGCTGGAAGGCGAGGCGAACTCGTTTGAGGTCGAGTTTCGCGATCGAGACTTGTTCGCTTACACCTTGCCCATCAGAAACGACGATGGAGGAGTGTTTGCGGGGATGCTCGTCATTCAGGACGTTACCGAACGACGGGAGTACCAGCGCAAACTCGAGGAGTCGAACGAGCGGTTAGAGCAGTTCGCTTACGCCGTCTCCCACGACCTCCAGGAGCCACTGCGAATGGTCACGAGCTACATCAAGCTGATCGAGAGCCGGTACGGTGATAAGCTCGACGAGGACGGTGAAGAGTTCCTCGAATTCGCCGTCGACGGCGCCGAGCGGATGCGGGAGATGATCGAGGGGCTCCTCGAGTACTCGCGTATCGAAACGCGTGGCGATCCGTTCGAACCGGTCGACCTCGACGACATCCTTGACAACGTTCGCGAAGATCTCCAGATGCGGATCGACGAGAGTAACGCCGAAATCACGACCGACGATCTCCCGCGGGTAGATGGCGACGAGAGCCAGTTACGGCAAGTCTTCCAGAACCTGCTGAGCAATGCGATCGAGTACAACGAGGACGAGCCGCCCCAGATCGACGTTTCTGCCACACGTGATGACCAACGATGGATCATTTCGGTGCAGGATAACGGTATTGGGATCGATCCTGGTGAACAGGACCGTATCTTCGAGGTGTTCCAACGACTGCATACCAACGAGGAACACTCGGGGACGGGCATCGGCCTCGCGCTGTCCCGGCGGGTCGTCGAGCGTCACGGTGGCGAGATCTGGGTCGACTCCGAACCCGACGAGGGATCGACCTTCTCGTTTACCCTTCCGGCTGTCGATACCTGAACGGCCTGTGCTGACGTCGTCATCCGCGCTAATTTGTGGTCAGAGAGTGCTACACTCGCGCGCTAAACTGATCAGTTAGACGGATTCTTGACCGTGTCGTGGCCAGCACTTGGTAATGGCTGCAACCTGTGAGTCACAACGCACTGTCTTTCGACGAATCGCCCAACGGCCGTACATTGAGTGGCCAGCCTATGCCTCAACGCCGTGATACGATCGAACCTCACTCGCCGGGTTAGAATCAGCCATTCGAGTTGTCTAGGAGACCTGGTTTAGTCATCAAGAACACGATTCACTCACGCAGTTCGTCTGTGCACTCCCAATGGCCTACTTCAGATTCGAGGCCCACGACTGCTACGGCAGTTCGACACACTACAGGATGGACATCCTCTTTCGTCTGCTCTATTGAATCCACAGACGGCGTAGGGATCACTCCTTGATTGCTTGTTCGAGATTATAGACTGCGGCGGTGAGCACGAGTTCACGAAACTCTCTGTACCAGACGCCCGGCCTGACAGCGGAGCCGTATCGACGCTTGATGGCCGAGAATGCACTCTCGGCCATCCAACGCTGCCCGTAGAGGTCGCTGTCCAACCGTGCGTTGTGTGCGTGGTCGTAGTGGGCGAACAACCGGTGTTTGATCACTGGCCGGACGCCATCTGAACGGAGTGCGTCCCGCAGCGACTGATCGTCGTAGCCTTTGTCACCGGCGAGACTCTCGATTTTCTCAGTGTTGCGTAGCGCTACCTGACGGCCCACCTGGGTATCGTGGGGCCAGTGTGCCGAGCAGTGGACGTCGAGGACGGCACACGATTCTGTATCGACCAGCGCCGTCGTTTTCAGCGTCTGTATGTCGCGATCCGACCGTGCAACGTAGTGGCTGGATGCCGCCTGGCGGTCGATAAACGTGGCATCCAGCGCGCCGTGATCGCCTGGATCGCAGCGGGTTGCCGACCGGTCGAGCAGTTGGCGCCAAATGCGTGTCGGCACCCGCTCGAATGACCGCCACAGCGTCGAGGGTGCCGGGAACTCGAAGCGGGCCAACTGCAAGACTGCGCGCACCCGATCCATCTCACTGGCCCAATCGACGATTTCCGCGTAGCTCGCGCTCATATGAACCCGCAGAAAATGCAGCGTGAGATGCTTCCAGCCAGCAAATCCGTTGCCAGCCGGGTCGCTCACCACCGCCGTGGGGCTGGCAGCACAGCGCTTTTGAGCTAGCGACGCCGCTTGCTTAACGAAGCGGAAGAGGAGTTTAGGCACATTTCCTCTCTCCGCTTCGCTTCGACCTTCACAGCGACGCTATCCACTCGCCGTCTCCGGATTCAATAGAGCAGTCCAGACAGAAGCGCTCGCTAACCGTCGCGACGACCCCGTCGAATACGTCGGCTTTCGCGTCGACGGCCAAGCCGTCGTTCTGAATCTCTCCGAACACCAGCGTCTCACTCCTGATCGGAGTCTCGATCTGGTCAACTACAGCCCAGTGAGTCAACCGAAGCTACTTACGTGATACACTCGTATCACAGCATATGAGCACCGACAGTGACGCCGGCGGTGAAGGCGAAATGGAGAAAATCAATGTCAGAGTGCCGCAGTCGCTTCTGACACAGATCGACGAGGTCTGGGAGGAACGGGGATACGCGAACAAGTCCGAATTTATTCGCGACGCACTCCGGGATGCCGTTAACCCCCCGACGCAGCTGTCTGAGGAAGCGCTCGAGCATCTGGCTGAGAGCCGCAAGCAGCGAGAGCAGAGCGAGACGGTATCACAGGACGACGTGAAGGACCGCCTGGGAATCGATGACTGAGGTCGAGTGGACACCGAAAGCACTCGACTTACTGGAGGGACTCGACACCGAAGCCCAAGAGCGACTGGTCAAGAAACTCGACGAGGCGAAAGACTGGACATCCCATCGCCTCGAAAAACTCAGCGGTTATCCATACTACAAGCTCCGCGCTGGCGACTACCGTGCGATCATCACGTGGGATCGAGACGAGGATGTCCTCATAGTCGAAGCAGTCGGCCATCGGCGGAATATCTACGACAGGCACCTCCCTCCTTAATCCCGCTATCTTCTAACCCGACCGGATGGGTGGGCTGCCGGTCTAAAATTCAAATACGATGCTGAGTCGGTAGTGTTTATTGCCCCCGAGAGGGGTGCGGGGGGACCTCACCCCGCTACCGAGCCATGACCGATTCAGAATATCCGTGGCGAGATGAATCGCTACTCTACGACCTCTACTGGGAACAGGAGCTGAGTACAGTCGAGATCGCAGACAGGCTGGGATGTACACAAAAGACGATCTGGAGGTGGATGGAGAAATTCGACATCCCCCGTCGAGATAAACACGAGGCGGCACCCAATCGCCGGCGTCACCCCGCCGTGTTCACCGACCGTGGTTACGTCATTTGTGCCTCGAACTACCGCGGAACGACAGATTCCGTCGGGATTCACCGGCTTGTGATGATCGCAGAACACGGGTTCGACGCGGTCGCAGGCAAACAAGTTCATCATAAAAACGGCGTCGGGTGGGACAACAGGCCGGAAAACCTCGAACTCCTCAGTCGCGCCGAACACGCTGACCGGCACGACTTCGGTACCGAAATTCGGCCATCGGACGACGAATGGGACAGATCGGGGCGGGAGCGTGACGAGCGGGGACGATTCAAATGACGACTACGTATATCGGCCGACGGCGACAGGGAGAGTTAGTCGTCATTCGGCTCCCCGAGGGCACAGAACTCACACCCGAGCGGAGTCTCGGTCTCGTCACCCACAGTCCGAGGGGGTTCGAAGTCGGGTACCGAGGCAGCGGGCCCGCACAGCTCGCCTGCGGGCTCCTCCTCGATTACTACGACGACGCCCAGGTCGCCCGAGAACACTACATCGCATTCCGGAATCGCGTGATCAGCCAGCTCAGGTGCGACGGTCCTGCAGCAAGCTGGCACCTCACCGGCGAAGAGATCGACGCCGCGATGGCGACGATCACCGAAGACGTCGTCGCCCTTCCCGACGGCGGCGGGCCGTCACCGACGCTCCCCGAGAACTGGCGAACGGTCACCCGCCCGGACCGGCGAGTCTTCCAGCGGGCTGATCGTGACCACTACATCGTGCTCGGGGAAGGAACCGATGGCTGGCTGGCCGTCCTCTGCAGTCAGGGAGATCGCGCCTACCCAGCACCCCTGGCGAGCCGGACGGTATCGGATGATGCCGATGTCGAGCAGGCCATCCGTGCCCTCGTCGACGAGAGCAACGACCTAATCGAGCCATCGGAGGGGGAGTGCTGAGGGAGACACTTCGGCTGTCGCGAGCCACCCACCAGCTCCTCGAGCGCGGTGTCGAGGCACTCGAGAAAATCGGTCGCGAACTGGAGCGGTACAACGACCGGCAGGAGCCCAAGCACCAAGCGACCGACGAGTAAGCTAACGGCGGCTATTCCGTGAGGAAGTCGGGATCCGAGTTGCGCATCTCAATCGAGACTGGATTCGACGTTTCCTCAATATCTGTCCCGATGTCCCAAGTGTCCTCACCTAACGGGCCAATACGTGGAGTCGAGTCAAACTCCCCAGGCAGCCCTCGATACGTACCACCAGCCAGCAGGTGATCCAGCGTAGCCACCAAATCGTACCACTGTGGTTCGGTAAACTGCGCCGTCACGCCGGCTTTCTCACCCGTACCTAAGTCCACCTCGAAGATTTCGTCGCCTTCGCCCTCGTCGACAAGACTCCGGATCTCTAATTCTAAGAGATCCTCCTCTCCGAAACGGCCCTGTAGCCGAAGATGTTCACTGTCACCCCGAATCGGGAATGTTTCCAAATCGATTACTTTGCCCTGTCCACGTATCGTCGCCCCATTGAGGTCCGAAATGTTCAGCAGAACCGAGAGCAGCTGCTGGATGGACTTACCAGTGAACCAGAGATAGCCCCCCACCCACGAGCCACCGCCAAAGTTCAACTTCAGCCCTGGTTCGTCAGTGTCCTCGAACCACTCCAATGCCAAGCGAGTGTAGCCGCCCATCATCTCATCTTGGTCGACATCAGAGTCGAGGAGGTACGGGCCAGCTTTCACTCCACGGAGGAGGTAGTACCGCACTCGCTCCTTTGTGAACTCATCTTCTGTTCGTTCGGCGCCCGTCCAGTCGTCGACGTCAATCCAGCTCCCTGCGGGCGCGTCCAAGTCGGCTGCCTCAATAATGGGTTTCGCGTAGGCGACTGGATCGGGATGCTTGACTCGTTCGGCTTCTTCCTCGGTGAGGTATAGGTTTGATACTGGTTCAAGCCACGGGAGCTCAAGATCGCCATACCCGACCTTCCGTTCATGATGATTCTCTAGATAGCCATCGTACTTCGGCGTCAGATGCGTTGCTTCGCGAACGATGTTGACGTCGCCGGTGTCGTCTACAGTGATTACGCCAACTGTGTCAAGCTCGTGCTGTTCAAGGAATGTGGCTGCGCGCTCGCTAAGCGTTGTTGGAACAGCAAGATAGAGTTTTGAAAGAGTTTCAGTTGCTAAGAACTGTTCTAATTGGTCGGTTTTTCGTGAACCCGGGAAAGAGCTCTCACCCTTTGCCTCGATACCGATGACCGTATTCGATTCGGGGGTTTCGACTGCTGCAGTCGGATCAATATCCCCTTCGAAGGCCAGAATGTCGATTGGGCGGGAGGGGGTGTCCGAATCCAAGTCGTTCGGGATATGGGCTTCCGGGATGCCGCCAAAATGAGTCCAGGTATGATGTCGCACCCACGGTTCCTCTCTCGGCAAAATCTGACCAGTGGTATCATCGCCAGCACAGACTGGCTCGGCATCCCGGACGATCGAGGGCGTCGGACCGTCACCGGGAGTAAGCAGGCTCGAAAAGTCGGACTTAGATCCGTCCTTTTCGATCGGGACGTGAATCACACCCAACTCCTCCGGTAGTCGTGTCCGTCGTAGCTCTTGAGCGGCCTCGGCAAGAGAAATCGGCTCGTTATCATCCGGAGAACGATCTAACAGCTGCCGAATTAGGTCCTCGACGGTACGATGCTCCAGCGAGTAGGCAAGAAAGTCTACAGAGATCGCGTCCCGAATGTGAGTGATGACCTCCGACGGTGTGTACCAGCCCTCATCCACGCCAGCAGCTAACCGATAGCTTATCGCGCGGATACTCATCTGGTCGACGGGATCCGATTCCGGATTGCTCCCAAGTTTGTCGGCGTCGGGAGAAGCAAAGTACAGCTGGTCGAGAACTCCGCTGTCGAGATACCGGTGGGTTTGGGCATAAACGTCTCTATCGAGCCCGAATTCAGACGTTCGCTTCAGCTCGACCCCTAAAACCTCTCCCGAAGGTGATTCCGCGAGCAGGTCGATGCGACCGGTCCCGATATTGACCTCACCATCGACTGTGAATTCATTTGACTCCTCCAGCCAGTGCCAAACTCGCTGCTTGGCCAATGCCTCAAGGAATGACGCCACAATAGTTGACTGGAGTTTGTCATAGTGAGTAAGCGTTCCGGTTCTATTGAACCCAGTTGCTGTATCCACCTCGGCAGGGGACAGTGCAATAGATAACGAGACAACCACCGATTCTCGTTTGTGTTGTTGTTGCGCCCGGCAGAGGGGCGCAGGGCGCGAGACGATGCAGGCGGCCGTCGATGAGCGTTCCTGCGTCGAGGTGACTACGATGAAAGACCCAGAGTCGAGAACCATCTTCGCTGGCGTCGATGGACGTACCGACACCGAACTGCCCGAGTGGTACCGACAGCGTCACGGGAGCGACGACTCCGTGAGTTTCGCCGAGGCGATCCGTGACCTCCCGCAGGCCGTCGAAACGACCGTGGCGTACCAGAATCCCTTCACCGACGAGTGGGTCGAGACGGACCGGTTCAACGCGCTCGTCGAGCCGAGTCGCGCTCGGAAGCAGGCCCGAGATGGGGACGTAGAGGCGGACCCGTTGTTCCATGTGCCCACCGACTCGTACGCGATCATCAACCCGGTCGACGTCTACGGGCCGCTAGAGGAGGTCCTCCGGGAGGAGACCATCGACGGGACGCCGCTGGGTGACGTAATGTTCGGCGAGATCCGGCGCTACCGGGGCGGCGGCGAGGTCCATATGGACATAATGTTCGACGGCCTCGAGGTGCGCCTCCCCGGCCGATCGGACCCGATCACGATGGGTGTTACGTCGGGCTACGACTTCTTCGGCGAGCACGCCGTCTACGTGGAGGGATTCGCCCAGGATGGGTACTGTTCGAATACGATGCGGTCGCTCACCGACAAGGAGGTCATCAAGCACGTCGGCGACGTGCGGAACTTCCGAACCTGGTGGGAGGAGATCCTCGCACAAGTCGAACTCGTCGCCGACGACCTCTTCGAGTTCATCCGTGACGCCCAGGACATCGACCTCGACTTCTCGGAGCTCCCGTTCACCGTCACGGAGTTCTACAGCCTGCTCGGCTTCCCGGACTACCTAGCCGAGCGTGCCGCGAGTGATGCGGAGGCCAACGCGACCTCTCCCGTCGAGATCGATATGTGGACGCTGCATTCCGGGGCGACGTACGCGCTCACTCACTTCTTCCAGGGCAAGGAGGGTGCGTCGCTGGATGGCTACGTCCGCACGGCCAACGACATCCTGTTCAACCCGGAGGGTACCATCGAGCGTGTCGAACGAGCCTACGAGGAGGAGCTGGAGGCGGACGGCGATGATGGGTCACAGGCGTCGCTCGCCGGTGAGCGGGCACTCGCGAGCATCGAGCGCGTCAACGACGATCTACAGGAGAAGGTCGACCAGTTTGAGGAGCGTGAGGACGCGCTTCGTGAGCGGTTCCAGGACGTGATGGCCTGACGCCGCGACGGTGACGTAGTCGTCTGTTCTGTCTTTCTCGCCCTTCAGGGGTGGAGGGCGATAGAGATGAAGAATTCCGCGGACAGCAGCGGCAATAACGATGAATTCCCACCCGAGAAGCGCCTCGAAGCACCGAACTACCGACTGATCAAGGCTGGGATCGCGACGATCCCCGATATGGAGACACTCCGTGAGTGTGTTGCCTACGAGAACGCCCACCAGAATCGGACGCAGATTCTGCGTCGGCTCCAGTGGAAGGCTGAAGAGTTGCGTGAGGATGAGGAGTAGCGATCAGTCTTAACCAACAATCGGAGTCAGCCAACACCTCGTGTTGGTTAACGGTGAGAGTATCCCGTTTTTCGGGCCCCTGAATGGGTGCGGGGCGACCAGCAGCCGCCTCGCGAGTTCAGTCATGTCCCTCGATTTGAGTCCAGACTCCAGCACGGCTAGCGACATCGCTGCCGCCAGACAAGCAGACCGGATAGCGTTCCTGCATCGAGCCCCATTCGTCGCTGATGCGTTGGCCCTCGGATTTCTCCCTGGGTTTCGAGAAGACTGTGGGTATCAAGCAGACCAGTACCTGAACCTCGAGATTCCTGTGGGGATGCTCGATAACGACTTCCGCAATCCCGACCTGGAACGATTCGTCGATCGCTTCTTCGAGCACGAGCCACAGGTCGGTGTCATCGGCGACATCTACGAACCAGATGCCGTCGACGCCCACGTCGCTGCCGCTCGCGAGATCCAAGCGAGCTACCCCGAGGCCGAGCTCATCGTCGTTCCGAAGTCGCGGGCGGTGATCGACGCGATCCCCGAGACCCTCGTCCTCGGGTATTCACGGGGATACGCCGACCGGCTGGCCCACGAGTTTTCCGATCCAGCTGATTGGAGAGGGTGGCGCGTCCATATCCTCGGTGGGAGTCCGCCCAAGCAGCTCGACGCCATTCGACAGCTGACTAGACCAACACTCACGGACGAGCCACCAGCGGACATCGTCGGCGTCGACTGGAACGGGCTACATCGTGGCGCACAGTTCGGCGAGTTCTGGACGGCCGACGGCTGGGACGACAGCGGTCGCGACGCCGACCATGTCACCGTCCGAAAGACGGTGCGTCACAGCCTCGTCCGCGTCCGCGAGTTCTGGCAGCAACACGGAGTCTGGCCTGAATCGACACCGGAAGACGAGGGGCTGACCGTCGAGTACGAGGGTCCGAGTCCTGCCGATCTCGAGGACGCCGCCTGTACCGAGTGCGGGACGAATGTCTGGCAAACTCGCCGCGGCCCGTACGTCGCCGAATACGATACCGGCGCAATCTGTGGATACTGCAGTTACGAGTGCTACTTCAGCCACCGTCATCGGAACAACCTGGAGGAGATCGCCGGCGAGCAGAGCGTCTACCTCCCGTCGGCGTGATTTCGCGACCTGTTTTTCGTGCCCCAGAGAGGGCGAGGGCTCCTTCGAAAGCTCTCAGAGGTGATTTCCAGTGAGTCAACAACAGAGTCCCGACAACGTCTCGATCGACGATATCCCGGTCGATATCGACAACACGCAATCAGCGGAGGTCGATACCGCCGACGTCCCCGACGAAATCGAGTCCATCACCCGTGGGCTCACCGGTGAGCAGCCGCCGACGAATCCGCTGGTCGTGCTGAAAGCGGCCCGATGGTGGTACATTCACGGCAAGGGCGGCACGGATCCCGCCTTCCAGTGGGCCATCGAGTGGGCACGTCACCTTGCGACCGACACGCCTAGCGACGTCGACCGGTTCGACGAGTTCCTCGAGTACCTCGTCACGGTCGGCTTTGCGGACGAACGCCACGAGCTCCGCTGACCGACAGAGCGGTTTTTTGAACGCCCCTGAGGGGTGCGGCGCGGTCTGAACAGACGCAGTCGCCGTGAATTCGATTCGGTGAACACAATGGCTACGACTAGTGACTCGTCGGTCTCCTTCGACCAGACCGACACGCGATCAGACGAGATGAACAGCACTATCGAACAGTGGATCGACGACCTCGTCGCCGGCGTCGACGACGCGCAGGCCAGCGAAGAGTTCCAAGAGTGGCTCGATGTCCAGAGTCGTTTCCACGACTACTCCTACCGGAACACGCTCCTGATCAAGCGGCAGTGTCCCGAGGCGACTCGGGTGGCGGGCTACCGGACGTGGCAGGAAGAGTTCGACCGCCACGTCACGGAGGGGGAGTCGGCCATCTGGATCTGGGCGCCGATCATCACCACGCAGTGCCCGGAGTGCGAGAACTCGCCGAGCTACCACGAGGACAGTGACTGTGAGTACGACGAGACGCCGCCCGAGAAGTGGTCGGAGGGCCTCGTCGGGTTCAAGCCTGCGCCGGTGTTCGACGTCTCCCAGACCGAAGGTGAGCCGCTTCCCGACCTGGACACGGAAGCGACCGGGGACCCCGACGACCTCGTCGAACAGTTGACTGCCGCCGCTGATGAACTCGGTGTGACGGTGCGAATCATTCCAGCCGAGGAGTGGACCCACGGCGAGGCGAAGGGCATCTGCGAGCAGCTGAGTCTCGTCGATATGCAACCGCGGGTTGAGGCGCGTGATCGGGAGAATGAGGCCGACCTTGCGCGGACACTAATTCACGAGTACGCACACGCCCTGCTCCACTTCGACGTCGACACCGAGCGGGCGAAACGCGAAGTCGAGGCCGAAGCCGTCGCGTACGTCGTCGGGCGCTACTGCGGGCTCGATACTAGCGGATCGGCGTTCTACCTCGCTGCGTGGGAGTCGGACGATCCCGAGATCGTTCGCGACCGTCTCGACCGGATCAGTTCCACAGTAGAAGAGCTCATCGACGTGCTCGAAGACGGCGCTTGAATCCTTAACCAACGCACGGTTCCACACCCCGATCCTGTTGGTTAAGTCTGCTCATCTCCGCCGTCCGCGGCAGTCGCAAGGCTAAAGCAGGCCCGTGTTTATACTCTATGTAAGAAACGCAGGTATGGGTACAATAGAACAAACGCAAAATATACGCCAGGGTCTCTCGACTCGAGAAAGTCGACTCCTTGCACGACTCGCTGGCGCGGGTCACCAGATCATCTCCGTCGACGACATCGAGACGACGCTGGAGGTCCCCCCAAACACCGCCCGCGAGATCGCCTCCCGGCTCACCGAGAAGGGCTGGCTCGACCGGCTCTTCCCGGGCACGTATCTCATCATTCCACTCACAGCCGGCGAGGAGGCCGTGTACACCACCCACGAGTACCTCATCGCCGCCCACGTCTCCGAGCCGATGTACATCGGCTACTACAGCGCCCTCAGCCACCACAGGCTGACCGAACAGGTTCCCCGGACGGTGTACGTCGTCACGCCGACCCGAGCGCAAAGCCGAGAGATCCACGGTGTCCCGTACCGCGTCACGACAGTCACCGAGCGGAAATTCTTCGGCTGTGAGCCGACATCGGTCGAGGGCACGACCGTTCAGGTCAGCGACCTAGAAAAGACGCTGGTCGACTGTGCGGACCACCCCGAGTTCTGTGGAGGCCTTCGGGAACTTGCGACCGCGATGCGCACCGCCGACGAGCAGGGCTGTACCTGGGACATCGTCGGCGAGTATCTCGAACGCCTCGATAACGGCGCCGCAACCAAGCGAATCGTCTACCTCGCCGACCAGCTCGACATCGACATCCCCGCTCGCGAGGAGCTCGTCACGTCGTTCACGAGTGGATACTCGCTGCTGGACCCGACGCAGCCAGAAACGGGCTCGACCGACAGTACGTATCGCCTCCGGATCAACATCACGCCAGCCCAACTGGAGGCGACGGAGTCCTAACCGGATCACTCGCGAAGCAGAGCACCTGGCTACCTGATGCCGCTATTTATTTATACGTCGTTGCACAAAATCAGATGGTGTCTGAAATGGCGAAACAGGATATAACGATCTGTATCGATGCGTATCCCGACCCGGACGCCGACGTTTTTCGCATCGGCGCCGCGGACGACATCCTCCGCCTGCTCGCTGACGCCCACGACACGGAGTTCTCGATTCCCGAACTCGTCGACGCCACGGGTGTGACTCGCTCGACGGTCTGGCGGGCCGTCGACCTCCTCGACAGTATCGGTGCCATCCAGATTCGAGAAACACCTCAGCGCAACTACGTCGCGATCGACCCAGACCGTCTCCAGAAGGACGATCCGATCCTCGCTGTCCCCCAGTCGGAATTCCACGCGCCGATCCGAGCATTCGTCAACCGCGTCCAAGCCACGACCACCGACACCGACGACATCAACGATCTCCTCGGTATCGTCATCTTTGGAAGCGTCGCCCGCGGGGAGGCAGACCGACAGAGCGATATCGACTGCTTCGTGGTCGTCGATGGCGACCGGACGACAGCCCGCCAGCAGATTACCGACGTCGTCGCCGATCTCCAGTCCGAACAGTTCGGCGGTGACCGATTCGTGTTTGAACCGTACGTCGAGTCCGCAGAGAGCGCTGGGAGAGCCGGATCGAAACTCCGCGAGATCTTCGCCGAGGGGATTACGGTATCCGGGAGCGACCGCCTCGACGCGCTCCGCAAGGAGGTCGTCGCCGATGAGTAGTACGCGCATCGAGACCCTCATCGACGAGGTGCAAGCCGCATTTGATCGCCGTCCAACGGACATCGAAGCCGGGCTCGATGTCGAGGACGCCGCCCTGCTCCAGCTGCGGAAGGCCTGTCGCTTGCTCGCCGGCGCTGAGTCCCTCCAGGATGCCAGCTACTATACGCTCGTTATCGAAGCGTCGTTTGTCGCCATCGAACGCACCGTCGAATTTCGGCTTCTCGAGCGCGGCACGATGCAGCCGGATGGTCTTCCCGGCACGCATCCTGGTGTCTATCGGGAGGCTGCAGCGGCCGGTGTCTTCGGGGAATCGATAGCCGCGGACCTCGCGGATCTCTGGCGCGACCACCGGGCCAAAACGTACTATCAGGACGGACTGGCCTCTGCAGCGCGTGCCGACGCGATGTACGAGCTCGCCACCGAGATTCATGCATACGTTACTGGACGGTCTCGACAGGGCCACGAGTGCCTCTGCGGAGAGACGACGTAGCGAATTCGTGTCTGCCAGAAGACGACAGTAGGTGAGTCAGGTTAACCAACGCGGGAGGTGATATCACGAATCTGTTGGTTATGTTTTTGCGCCCGCCGAGGGGCGGAGGCGCATTCCGACCTCCGTCGAATGATGACTGAGGACTATCTCACAACGATCCTTGAGGAAGCCGAGCACGTCGCGGAGCAGCACGACCAGGTCGCACGCACGGCGGACAACCAAGCCCACGAGTGGCTTCGATACGCCGTCCTCCGGATACTCGAGGGGCAGACAGACCACCTCCCGACGAACTGGACGCCGACCGACGGCGTCACGGTCGGCTACGGCACCGACGACGCGATGTTCGACAGCTGGGGCTCTAGCGAAGACTGGTGGGAGACCGTCCCGCCGCAGGAGGCGTGTACACGCTTCCGGGTGTTCTTCCCGGACGACCACCAGACGGTTCCCCGTGACATCGTCGACGTGATGGCCGCGCTCGGTGCCTGGCGCGTCTGGACAGGGAGCGCAGCCGCGTGCGGTTCCTACGATCATCGCGAGCGCCGCGAGGTCCACTACCTCTGGCCGGAAGGCCATCCGGTAGAGGAAGTACTTCACAAGCGGCTCAGTGGCCCTGCGGAAGCCGTCGCGCCGGACGGAGGCCGAACGGGCGACGTTCGCGACCGACTGGTCGTCGACGAGAACGCAGAGTCACAGGACGATCTCGAGCCCCGCACGAAGCGTGCTGTCGCCGAAGCGATGGACGTCTCACTCCTCTCGAAAGGTGGCCGCTACGAGGTACAGTCCGCGTCCGGCAACAGGTACGAAGTCGACGTTATCGATGAGTCGTGTACCTGTCCCGACTGGCAACAGCGCTCACCAGAAGGCGGCTGCAAGCATCTGCGTCGCGTCGACCACGATATCAAACGAGGCCGCGTCCCCCGTCCAGATGGTCGCCTCCCATCACAGCTGTGACCCCCGCCTTCTCACCACCAGTTTAACCGGTTCAAGCAGTTTACTTCAGAGTAAACTACTTACTCAGCTTTGCACGTTGAAGTAGGAGCGTGACGTAGGCGGTGGCAAGGACGGATGATGCCGATTACGGACTTCTTGTCGTGTACGCGCGTGTTCGACGAGTTCGAGTCGCTGTCACCAGCACAACGTCATCACGCGAAAACCTACGCCACCGGTCTTGTTGCGGCCAGCAACAAGACCGTGGCGGGTATCGCACGCGATGTCCTTCCAGCTCAGGGGAAACGCGCCCTCAACAAGTTCCTCACCCAGTACGACTGGGACTAACAGGAGTTCAACCACGAACGCCTCGAAGAGCTTCAGAAACACGGTGAAACGCGCTGGTCACAGGATGGCTACATCATCCTCGACGATACGATCACCGAGAAAGCCGGGGACGAAGTCCCCGGCGTCGGCCGATTCTACGATCACACTGAAGGCGACACTGTCTGGGGCCAAGACCTCATCTACGCGTTCTACGCTGACGACAAAACCGCCTATCCGCTCACTTTCCGCCTCTACGAACAGCAAGACGACGAGGACGATGACCACGATACCAAATACGATCTAGCCCGAGAGATCGTTACCGAACTCGAAGAAGAGGTAGGTGTGCCTGCGGACACCTACCTCTTCGACTCGTGGTTCGCTCACGACTCTGGCCTTCCCAAACACATCGAATCCTACGACAAGGACTGGATCGGCCCGCTCCGGAGCAATCGACAGGTGACCTATGGTGGCGAAGAGATCCGCGTCGATGCGCTTGCAGAGCGCATCGACACGGACGAGCGTGATGTTGATGACGACACCTACCACATCTGGACGAAGAAGCTTCCCGTCTCCCAGCTGGGAGACGTGAAGCTAGTCATCGCCGAGAAAGAGACCGACGAAGACGAAGAGAACCCGGTCAAGTACCTCGCTACGAACAAAATCGACGCCCCGACCGAGCACGTGATTCGCTCCTACGGAATGCGATGGCGCATCGAGACGTTCTTCGAGGACTCGAAGCAGGATCTCGGCCTAGGAGACTGCGAGATGCAGATCAACGAAGGTGCCAGTCGGCACTGGCACCTTCTGATGGCTGCCTACAGTCTCGTTCGTCTTGATCCTGAGTCGAGCGCCTTGGGGACGGTTCGCTCGAAAGCGTCATCGCTTCGAGCGAACCTCGAACACTCCCTGAAAGAAACCGTGTACAATCTCCTCTCGTGGGTTCGAGACCACGATGATCGTGGCGTCGATGACCTTATGGAAGAGATCGACCACCTCTTCGTTCACTCAACCGCCGCTAACGTGCAAAGCTGACTGTTGAACTAAGTTTACGCGATTCACACCCGGTCTTCAGGCCGGGATTCTCTCGCTTAATCAAAATAGCCCTCCATCCGGGAGCAGCGTACTTGGTTGAGACGACACCCCCCGTCCAGAGTGTATCTTCTGAACCGGGTAATCAATCATTTCTATGAGAAGACACATCGGCACTGGGCGTCTGACGCACGGCAGACACCCCTCGTCCAGAGTGAAAGCGCCGGTGTGACGAGCTGGAGTGGAGTGTGAACCTCGAGTGATGGTGACGAGCGTTCATCGGCACCCCCAGTCAAGAGTGAAGACGCAGGTCAGATCTCCAGCCGAAGCAAAGCAGGGTACAATCGAAACTGGCGGGATCGAGTATCTTGATTCCGATTGATGAGGGAGATCGGGAGATACCAATCCCGATTTCGGCTTTGATGCCGGGTCACTGGTTCGCGAATAGTCAGAATGACGATTGTTCCTTCAATGTCTCATAATACGCGGACGATGGAATCGAACCCCCACACCCCTCGTCCAGAGTGAAACGCTACGAGAGTCCCTCGGTTGACCCGGCGGAAACCACACGACGAGTCGGCTGGGAAGTACCGAAATCACAAGACGTGAGACGAGTATCCCTCGAACAGCAGTCGTCACACAGTCGAAGATCCTCTAAACATACCAATCTTCATAGTATTATCTAGAGGTTTTATTACTACCTACCTCCAACCACTTCCCAAGTGCATTCAGCACGGAGAAGAGGACGAAGGCGGCATTCGTCCGGGTGGTTTCGAACCGCTGCTCGTGTATGCTGTTCCATTTCTCCCGTGTTCTCTCGTCTCAGGCAGTCTTTCCGTGATTCTTGCTGATCTTCTCTCACGAGAACCCCTATTTCCCGTGGACTTCACCGCACACCTCTGATTGGTTTTCACTCTGGACGAGGGGTGTGTGGGCGAGGTATTCTCTCCAAGTCCCTTCCGTGTCTCCACTCAGCATTAACCAACAAACCTCCCGATACCTCGATGTTGTTGGTTAACCTCTCTCAATCTCGGTGAATGCGGCCAAGTCCGTTTCCCGAGTTTCCGCGATCTCGCTTTGAATCTCCGTCCGATCCCAGCCAAGCGGTGACAGCACACTCTCGACAGCTCTGACGAGTTGCGTCTCGTAGTACGACGCATCGTACGACTCTATTTCTTCGTGGGCTAACGCGACCCGTTCTCGCGAGGTCTACGCGTCAGTGAGTGCCCGATGCGGCCATCGCTCGAATATGTCGACTAGCTCGCGAGCTACTGGTATACTTAGCTGCCAGAAATGGATTGGGTCCCGTCTTCGGTAACAATCGACTGCAGCTCTTCAAGCGAGAGCGGTTCAATCCGTTCCCGTGTTCCATCAGTCGTATAGAACAGACTCGTGGTGACGTCTTTCTCCGGAAACCACTCAGAGAGAACGTGATAGTATACGCTGAGTTGCTTTCGATATTCCGGCTGTGCGTGTCGTGTACTGTCCGTTTTGTAGTCGATGATATCGACCTGATCAGTGGTGACGTGAACCAGATCGACGATTCCAGAGATGGTAACCTGGTGGTCACCGATCTCAATCGGGAGCGTAACCGGTTCTTCGACGTGCAGCTTGCCCGGCAGGTCGTCGACAAACTCAACGACCCGATTCTCGTGGGAATTCGATGGCGTGACGTCATCTCCAAGTGCGTATGCCTCGGCGAAATCGTGGACTCGTGACCCGAAGTCCATCCCCCGCGTCTCTGGTTCAGTCTCAGGACTGAATTCCATCCGCTCACCGATCTCTTCGAAGACTGTCTCGTCCATCAGTGAATGCGGCGTATGACCGATCGGTCCATCCGATGTGGTTACTACGAACGGTAGCTCCGCGTCAGCGCTCTCGTCGCGATCTAGTCCTTCGACAGTTACCTCGATTTCTTCGACAGCGACTGGCAGCTCTTCGATGAACCTGTTCGGCTCCTCTCCAGCCGCGAAAACGACGTGGTTCTCCGCGCGCGTGATCGCGACATAGAGTAACCGGCGTTCCTCGTCATACTCCTGAGGAAGACACCGTCGAAGGACGTCATGCCGCCAGTTATCGTATATGTGAGGATAGACACGTTCCTCTGAGTAGAGTTTCCGCTGTCGGAGTCCGACCGGATCTTGATACTGAATGACGCTCGAACCACCAGAGCGTGGCGGGAAACTCCCCTCGTTCATGTTCGCAAGAATGACGATCGGATATTCGAGCCCTTTGGCCGTGTGAATCGTCTGGACGGTCACCGCGTTATCGCCCGCGTTTTCGCGGACGTCAACCGTACTCCCGTTCTCGATGCCACGTTCGATGAACTGGATCAACTCACCGCGAGTGACCGTCGTCGAATCGTAGACTGACTGGATCGTGTGGAGAAGGACATCTCCAGTATCGCCCGTGAATCCGTAGCGATCGAGAACTCGACGCGCAACTGCGCCGACTGACTCCAACCCACGAAGCTCATCACGGAACGCAGCTGGATCAGGCGGATACGCCTCTGTCTCAAGCATATGCTCGATTTCGTCGAACGTGTACCCAATCCGTTCGAGAATGACTGCCCAGCCCCGGTCGGTATCCGACTCGAGGATTCGGAGCCACGCGAGCAACAGCTTGGCCGGATCGGTCCGGAAAAGTTCGATTCCGCCATCGTAGGCCATCGGGATATCGTACTCGTCGGCGACGTCAAGCAGTTCCCGACCGTAATCCCGTGTCCGAGTGAACACGGCGATATCCCGGTATTCCGGTGGGCGCGGATCGCCGTCCTCGTCCTCAACGGCGTAGTCGTCATTGCCGACGATATCCTGAACCGTCGAGAGTACGGCCTCGTGTTCGTCCTCATGCTGGATGCCCTCGATGACCGTGTTGTCGAAAGCAGCGTTCGAGGACAGTTCGACGACATCGTCGAGAGTGGTATCGACATCCCCACCGCTTGAGGCCGGCGTCACGATAGCCTGCTCGGAGAGGTCGATGATCGACTCCGTCGACCGATAGTTCTCCTGGAGTTCGATTCGAGTCAGATCACCCGTGTCGAAATCAATCCGGTCGACATCGCTGTTGAGGTCCGCCGTGAATCGTTCCAGCCGGTCCTCGAAGTCGAGGATGTTCTGAACGTCCGCGTACTGGAAGGAGTAGATACTCTGTTTCCAGTCACCGACTGCACAGAAGTTGTCCGTCCCGGACATCAGCAGCGCAAGTTTGAACTGGATCTCGCTGGTGTCCTGGAACTCGTCAACCATGACGTACTCGAACTGTGCCGTCTGTCGGACGCGCTGATCCTCACAGAGCAGCACGAACGCGAACAACTGGAGGAATCCGAAGTTGAGATAGTTGCGACCCAATGCGAATTGGAGATACTCGATGTAGACGTCGTGAACGAACGCTTTGAGATCCTCACGCTCTTCGTAGAAGACGTCACTCGCCACATCATCGTCTAGCTGTTTCGTACCGCGGCCGCCCCGTAATTCGGACTTCGATGGCGCGTCCGAAAGATAGGTCTTGTTCCGTCCGAAGCGGCTCAAGTCGTCACGTAGCTCTGACTGCTTCCGACTGTCGTTCCGGGGCTGGTTGACCACGTCGAACCGCTCCTTGAACGTCTCGAAGTCCCCGTCGAGATGCGACTCGCCGTCTCGATACCACCCGTCGACAGTCGGGAAGATACCTTTCGACGCGAGTTCCTTGATCAGTTCGAGCAGCTCGTCCGGCTCTGAGAGTACCCGGTAGAACTCCGTGTATTCCGGATAATCATCGCGGAATCCGCTGAAGAACTCCCGGAATCGTTCAGCTTCGATCAGCTCATCATCGATGATTTGCGTCGAGCCGGTTATCCGTTCGTCCAGACCGAGATGTGTCGGAGCAGCGTAGCCGTGTCCTCTGAGAATATCGTGGCAATGGGAATGGAACGTCTGGATCGGGGCGTCGGCCAGTTCTCGCAGCTCATACGAACTGTGGTCGACGATCCGCTCTTTCATCTCTGCTGCGGCGCTCCGCGTGAAGGTCACCAGCAGGATGTCTTCGGGTTCGACATCGGGCTGGTCAACGATCGTCCCGTATCGACGGGTAATGGCGAACGTCTTGCCCGTTCCAGAACCGGCATCGACGAGGTACAACCCCTCTGTACCCTCGATGAGGTCCTCTTGTCTATCGTTCGGCGACGGCTCAGTCATCGCTCTCGCCCTCCAGCAGGAGATCCCGATTATCTATCCGCCGGTAGTTCGGCTCGCCCGCCAGCCCGTCGACCGGGAAGTGCTCCTCGCCCGCTCGCCTATCGTTGAGTTCTTCGAGACGCTCATCAACGAACGATTCGAACGCATCCAGATCCTCACGGAAGAAGGTTTGCTGGCGGACGCCGTTGAGTTCCCGTATTGCTTGGTCTGCGCCCTTTTCGGCGTCGACGTCCTGTCGCTGGTTCCGAACATGTTGAGCGGCCGTATCGACCAGCAGACTCAGGATCGACAGCTCCTCGAACGTCTCAACTCGCACGATAACCTTCAGGACCGCATCCCGAATTTCGCGAGAATTACGGACTGGGAGGCTGTCGACGCCGGCGATCTCAAACCCTCACCGGGCATCCGGGACCAAACCAGCATCACAAAGGCCTATGGCGAGCGCAAACCCCCTGCTGGACTACGACCCTAACTGTGACCAGTTGCAGTGTTTCGACGAGTTGGCGCACATCGTTGAGGCTGGGGAGGTGGTCCGCCATGTCTGACGACGATCCGTTTGCCGACCTCGGGGAGACACTCGAAGATGAACCGGACGACGAACCCCAGGATACGGATGACGCGTCTGAATCGGAAGGCGACGAGGAGACGCCCTCTCAGGAATCCGTCGAACGACAAAACCCGATGACCGATTCAGCGTTCAGCTATGAGGCCGCTAAACAGCGGCCTTTCTACGCCCGCGAGGCTACGATTGAGGACTTCGATTCCTGGCTGAAGTATGAACTGGAACGCGAGCTCAACCAGCAGGGCTACCAGAACATCGTCGTTCGGGAAATGACTGATGCTCTTCTCCGAACCGTCGTGGAGGAAGATCTCGTAGACGAAGTGGCCGAACGATTCGAACAAGCTCGCGAATCTGCTTCTTTAGAATCGACTGAATAGCGTACTATTCCAAAATAGAAAACTATTCTACAATACCCCAACAGCAACCTCAGAATAGTCTGATTCCGCCTCTACACGGTGGGCCCAGTTGAGACCCGGTTCAGTTTTGGTATAGCGATATATAATTTATAAACCCTATCTCTTGGCTATTAACACTGCTACTACCGGAATTCGGTACTTCAGGCAAATACACGTTTGGGCGTGATTACTCCAATAATCACGTTCACATTGGTTCGCCCCGGCGCCGTCGGGGAAGCACAGCTCCTGCAATCGCTTCGTCGGCCCGGTTCCGGTCGGAACGCCGTCGCGAGCGGCCGCACTCGACTGGTAGCAGATCGGTTGCACGTATGCGCAGCCGTGTGGATCGGCCACGCAGTACATTTATATCGAGTATCCCCGTGATCAATGGACATCACGATGGCAATTACTGCCGACCAACGCGAGCGCCTGTCGAACCTCCACAGTGCGCTGATCAACGACATCACAGACGAGATGGGGATTCGCAACAACGTCATTCCCTGCACGCGACTCGAAGCGCTGTGGTCCCGCGATCCGGTGATCGGTACCGCGCACCCGGCCCAGCGAGTGGAGATCGGGTACGAGAAGGAGGACGACGAGGGCGAGGACGAGGAGATCGAGTTCTTCGAGTACCTAGAAGACACGGATCCCGGAGACTTCGTCGTCATGGCCGCACCGACCGGGACGCGGGTCGGTCTCTGGGGCGAGTTGCTGAGTACCATCGTTCAGGAGAACGGCGCGGAAGGCGCGTTGATCGACGGACCGACGCGGGACTCGCGGCTGATCGAGGAACACGAGTTCCCCGTCTGGGCCGAGGGCCACAGCGCGATCGAGTCCTTCGGCCGCGTGGCGTTCGCGGAGTACGACGTGCCCGTGCAGATCGACGGCGTGACGATAGAGCCCGGGGACGTCGTGTTCGCCGACTACGAGTCCATCGTCGTCATCGAACCGTCCGTCCTCGATCAGGTCATCGAGGAAGGCGAAGAAGAATTGGAAACGGAGAACAACGTGCGCGCTGACATCCGGGACGGGGACAGCGTCTACGAGGTGTGGGACCGCTACGGGACGCTCTAGCCGACGGACGGCCGCGCAACGGTGGCGGAACCGAGCCTGCGACGGTCACTGGACCCACTAGACGGGATCGAACAGCGTCTCGCCGGCAGAGAGGTGGTCGGAGACGACGTCGGGATCGAGCTCGACGCCGAGCCCGGGCGCGTCGGGGACGGGGATGGACCCGTCGTCGATCGGGTTCTCTCCGACGAGGTCGCCCCACCACTCGACGTCGCGAGCGTGGTACTCCAGGGCGAGGAAGTTCGAGCAGGCGGCGGCGACGTGTGCACACGCGACCGTGCCGAGCGGCGACGCGACGTTGTGCAAGGTGAGCGGGATCTCGTACAGCTCCGCGAGTTCGGCGATCCGCCGCGTCTCTCGCAGACCGCCGCACTTCGGTGGATCCGGCTGGACGACGTCCGCCCCCTGTCTGGTGACGAGGTCGACGAACCCCTCCGCGCGATAGAGGCTCTCGCCCGTGCAGATCGGCGTCTCCGTCGCGTTCGTTATCGCCTCCGGGACGGCGGCGTTCTCGGGCGGCGCCGGGTCCTCGAGGAACCAGACGTCGTGCTCCTCGAGCGCGCTCGCGAGTCGGATCGCGCTGTCCGTACCGTACTCCCAGTGGCAGTCGAACGCGACGTCCGCCCTGTCACCGACGCGGTCGATCACGGCCTCGACGATCTCCGCCTTGTTCTGGATATTACGCGGGGCGAGATGCCGGTTCCACTCGTCTTTCTCGAACTGCTGGTTCGCGTCAAGATTGAACTTCATCGCGTCGAAGCCGTCTGCGACGACGTCCTCCGCGGCGGCCGCGTACGACTCCGGGGTGAACGCCGCTTCGTCTTCACTCCGTCCGAGGTGCGCGCCGGCGTGGGTGTCACAGTACACGCGGACGTCCTCGCGGAATTTGCCGCCGAGGAGCTGGTGCGTGGGAACCTCGAGCAGTTTGCCCGCGAGGTCGAACAGCGCTATCTCCAGGCCGGAGATCGCGGACGTCACCGCTCCCGCTTTCCCGCCGGTGTACGAGAGCCGACGGTACAGGGTCTCGGTGAGCCGCGACACGTCGAGCGGGTCCTCGCCTTCGAGGATCGGCGCGGCGTCGGACGCGATGTCCGCCGAGCGTTCGCCCAGGATGGCCTCGCCCGTACCGGTCATCCCCGCATCCGTGTACACGCGGACGAAGGTCCAGTCGAAGTTACCCTCCACGACGCAGGTCTGTACGTCCGTGATCGTGGCGTCGGTTACCATGGGCAGAGGTCTGCATCGACTAGCATAAATGGTGGTGCTCGACTGACGCACAGCTGGACAGCTCAGAATTCGATGCCGGAGCGCTCAGCGGTTCCACGGTGCTTCGGGAACGTCGACGATCCGCTCGCGGCGCTCGATTCCGTCGATCGTCCGGACGTCCTCCTCGTCGAGTCGGAGGTCGGTCGCCGCCCAGTTGTCGTCGATGTGGTCGCCCGACGCCTTCGGGATGGGGACGATCCCCTTCGCGACGTGCCAGGCCAGCGTCACCTGTGCCGCCGTGGCACCGTGTTTCTCTGCCACGGACTCGAGTTCGGGGACGTCCTGATCGAGTAGGACGCCGCGACCGAGCGGGCAGTACGCGACGGCGAGTTGGTCGTGCTGGTCCGCATACGTGCGCAGTTCCTCCCGGGGCAACAGCGGGTGGCACTCGAACTGATGGGCGAATATCGGCGCGTCGAGGACCGCCCGCGCTTCGTCGAGCTGGTCGGGCTCGAAGTTGCTCAGGCCGACGTTCCCGATCGTGCCGTCGTCGTACAGTCCGTCGAACGCCGCGAGCGTCTCCTCCGGGTCGTACGTGTCGAGCGGCCAGTGGACGTACAGCAGGTCGATGGAATCGACACCGAGCCGTTCGAGGCTCCGCTCGGTGCTCTCGACGACGTCGTCGTACGCCAGGCTGGACCTGTCGACCTTCGTCGCCAGGAAGACGTCCTCTCTGGGGACGTCCGATCGTTCGAGCCCCGCACCGACGTCGGCTTCGGTGCCGTAGTTCTGGGCAGTGTCGACGTGCCGGTAGCCGACGTCGAGCGCCCTGCGGACCGCTTCGGCGCCGTCCTGTTCGTCGAGACCCCCCGTTCCGAAACCGATCGCCGCGTTCTCGAAGCCGTTCACACGTCAGTCGACGGCAGTCGCAGCTAAAGGGCTTCCGTGCCGTCGGCCCTCGGCCGGCGACTGCCGCTCGGACTTCAGAACCCCGGGGCCGAGTCGGGGACAGCCCGGCGACTGACGCGACTCACCGCCGTCCCGACTCCGTCGGCGTGAGCCAGCCCCCGGAACTAAGTTCTAGAACCGATATTCTGGGCGCATGCGCCTCGATATCCCGACGCGGTTGGAACGCGACTGGGACCGGCCCGTCGAACACGCGCCGCTGCGGTTCGCAGTCGTCGGGCTCGGCGGGTTTGCCCGGAACACGGCGCTGCCTGCGATCGAGCGATCGGACTACTGCACGACGACGGCGGTGGTGAGCGGTTCGGCCGAGAAAGCGGCGCGGGTCTCCGACGCGTTCGACGCCGACTGGGCGCTCACGTACGACGAGTTCGCCGACGGCACCGGACGCGACGACTACGACGCCGTCTACGTCGTCACGCCGAACGCGCTCCACCGTCGACACGTGGCGACGGCGGCGGAGTTCGGGAAAGCCGTCCTCTGCGAGAAGCCGCTGGAATCGACCGCAGGACGGGCCGAGGGGCTCGTGGAGACCTGCGAAGACGCGGGCGTCCCGCTGATGGCCGCGTATCGGATGCAGACTGCGCGTTCCATCAGGTGGATTCGCCGGCAGATCGACGACGGCGTCATCGGGTCACCGGTCCAGGTACACGGCGAGTTTTCGTTCCGGTTACTCGCCCACGGCGACCCGGATCAGTGGCGGATCGACCGGGAGCTGGCCGGCGGCGGCGCTCTCATGGACATCGGCGTGTATCCGATGAACACCGCTCGTTTCGTCCTCGGAGCGGACCCGGTCGCAGTGCGCGCGACGGCCCACTCCGTCGAGCCGCCGTTCGAGGGCGTCGACGAGCACGTTGCCGTCCAGCTCGAGTTCCCCGACGCGGTCACCGCCTCGTGTACCGCGAGCTTCAACGCTGCGGGCGCGAGTCGGTTCGCCGTCACCGGGACGGAGGGTCGCATCGTCGTCGAACCGGTGTTCGGCGTCCACGACGACCGTCAGATCACCGTGACGGCCGGGGGCAGCACGGTCACGTTCGAAGCGAACGAGCCCCACGAGGTCCGCGAGGAGTTCGATTACTTCGCAACGGCCGTGCGAACGGACATGGCCATCGAACCGGACGGGAGACACGGGCTCACGGACGTCCGGGTCGCGGACGCCGTGTACGAATCGAGCGAAACCGGCCGACGGGTCGAACTGTAACGTCTATAGTACGTACCGCAAGAAGTCGCGGCTGACACCGTGGCAGAATCCGATGTCGGACTCACCGGTGTCGTCGGAGTCACGCGCGGAGGAGCGGACCCCCTCCGACGTTGGTCCCTACGCGAGCGCCTCGAGTACGATCTGCTTGGCTCGGACGATATCTCGAAGGTCCTTCTCGCGAGCGTCGCGGTCTCGCGTAGCGAGCTGGAGTGCCTCCCGGAGCTCCGGGGAGTCTCCGTCCGACTGCTCCCGAAGCCGGTGAACGAGTTCGTAGTCCTCGATCCCCTCGGTCAGTTGCTCCCAGGCGAGGCTGGAGACCGGACCGTCCTCACCGGGGTACACGAAGTACTCGTCGCCCTGGACGTACCGGAAGACGGGATTCTCGTACACGTCGCGGGGCCAGCTGTTGTACGCCCACCGGAGGTATCCGTCCAGGTTGTTCAGGGCGGAGATCCAGGGAAGCATTCTGGACTCTGCGGGCGGTGAGAACGCGAAGGTGTTGGGGTGGGACTGTCCGCCGGCGGTGTAGAAGGTGGTCGTCTTTCCGTTCTCTCGCCGTCTGTCGACGACGTCCTGATCGATCGGCAGTTCGCCGTAGTGAGGTGACAGGTTGTGCGCGACGTCTTCGACTTCCATCGACCCGGCGATGTGAAGCCGATCGACGAACACCGGTGCGACCTCTTCGAGGAGGTCGACGACCTCCGCCATCAACTCCGCTGGCCGCTCGTCGAAGGCGATGTACGTCTGTTCGAGCCACCCCTTCTCTTCGAGGTGTCGCTGGAAGGACTCGAGGAAGGCGGTCCAGGACTCCCGCCAGAACGGTTCCCCGGCCTGCCCGCGCCAGACGACCCGTTCGCCCTCGCGTTCGTCGACGTAGGTAATCCGCTGCTCCCCGCGGAACGCCAGCATCGAGTACGCAGCGATGTCCGGTCCCATCCCCTGTGCGAGGCCGGTCTCGACGAATCGATCGAATATCGAGAAGTCGAACGACCACGATTCGCCGTCGTACTGCCACTCGACCATGCTATCGTAGCCGATCTCCGTCTGCGGACGCCACTCGCCGCCCAGCCATTCCCGCTGCCAGGGTTCGTGGATGATCGTCGTCGTGATCGATTTCTGGCCTCGCTCGGCCATATCGCGCATGTACGTCTCGATCAACTCCCAGTGTCGCTTGGACCAGGGCTTGACGTCGTTGGCCTGCGGATTCACCGAGTGTCCGGCCGCGACCGCGTTCGCGTTCATCCAGATGTCCAGATAGAACTCGTAGTCCGCCGGATCGGGAACCGCGACGTCGTAGACGTCGAGTTCGACGTCGTATTCTATCGTCTCCTGATCGCCTGCCTCGACCGTGATCGAGCCCCCGTACGTGCCTGCCGTGGCGTCGTCCGGGACGCGGACAGTGAACCAGATCGGCTGAGCCTCGTATTCGGGGACTGAGACGCCGTCGACTTCCAGTAACGGATCGCCAACGAGATCGGGATTGCGCGTACCCAGCACGTCGCCGGTCACCTCCTCGAAGGTCGCCGACCAGGTAAACTCGCTGTGTGCGTTCTCGACGGGCACGTATCCGACGTATCGAACCTCGACGTTCTCCGCTGCGATCCGACCGCCGCTCTCGGATCTGAGGTCGGTGACCGAACAGGATAGCTCGGAGATGGGTTCGTCACTTAGAACGGCTATCTGTCCCGATACCTGTTCGTTCCGGGCTGAGAACAGCGAGAGGTCGCGTCGAGTGACGTCGCCGAACTCCTGTGGGAATCGCTCGACCCGTGCGAACGAGGAGGTGTCGAAGGAGTCTGTCGGTATCCAGGCGTTGAGTCCATCCCGGGGCATCGCTTTCTCGACGAGGAACTGTAGCCACTCGGACGTATAGGTATCCGCGTCGGCGGATCTGGGTGCTCCGTTCCCGCCGCCGTTCGCATTCTGGTGTGGTGACCGACCGTGACTCTGGCCGCCGACTCGGGCCGTCAACGTCCCACTCGCCACCCCGGCGGCACCGAGGCCCTGTATGAATCGCCGCCTGGTCGGCGCACTCTCCTCTCCAGTGCCATCACTAGTGGTGTCGTTCACCATATTAGTTAACTGTCACGAAATGACTTAATACTTCTCCATAGATTACAGGTATCGAACGAGCCGGATCGTCCGTTCCGATCGTCGAAGGGCCAAGTACGTCGTTCGGACCGAGAGAAATGCAGGGAGGCGGTTCCGACGTGATCGCTCTCCTGATCGGGACTGTGCCCTCACCCCCGAGCTCTCGTTATGGCCAGGGGACCTGCGGGGACTCGTAGAAGTTGACGTCCTGCACGTCCCAGCGGACGCTCTGTGCGGCGAGCCGGCCTTTGAACTCGTCCCAGTCGTCGGTCCTCGAATCGGGCGACCAGCCCAGCTCGGCGACGGCCGGAAATCGCGGGAACAGCATGAACTCGATGTCCTCGAGCGTCTCCAGCGTCTCCGCCCACAGTGCCGTTTCGGGGCCCATGATGGACGATTCGTCGACATCCTCGATGAAACTACCCGGATCCCAGTCGTAGGCCTCCTTGACTGGAGTCAGCCCGGCCCAGTCTAGTCCGAGCTCGGTGTCTTCGTCGTACTTCATGTCGAGGTAGGCGCGGCTGGCCGGCGAGGTGATGATCTCGTGGCCCTCCTGAGCGGCTTCGACCACTTCGGGCGCTTCCCGTCCGGGGTACCAGTACTGCGCGACCGTCTCCGTCGGCGGGTCGGGACCGAGGATCTGGTGCCAGCCCATGGGACGCTTGCCGTGTTTCTGGACGATCGACACGGCGCGATCCATGAAGTAGTTGTACTCCTCGTCGCTGATGGAGTGTGCCTCGTCGCCGCCGATGTGGATGTACGGACCGGGGGTCAGCTCCGCGACCTCGCGGACGACGTCGTCGACGAACTCGTAGGTGATTTCCTTGTCGATACACAGGGAGGTGTCGCCGACGTTCGTGCCGGTGTCCTCCTCTCGCTTCTCACCGTCACAGTTGAGTTCGGCGTAGGACTCGAGCGCCGCTCCGGTGTGGCCGGGCATGTCGATCTCCGGGACGACCGTGATGAAGCGGTCCTGAGCGTACTCGACGAGTTCGGTGTACTCCTCTTTCGTGTAGTACCCACCGGGACCGCCGCCCACCTCCGAGTCAGCGCCCTCGTCGGTGAGGTTCGGCCAGCTGTCGATCTCGATGCGCCAGCCCTGGTCGTCGGTGAGGTGCAGGTGGAGGTGGTTGACCTTGTACTGGGCGAGGTAGTCGATGTACTGCTTCACCGTTTTGACGTCGAAGAAGTGGCGCGAGACGTCGAGGTGGGCACCCCGGTACTCGAACCGAGGGTAGTCCCGGATCTGCACGCCGGGGACGGTCCAGTCGGCGGACTGCTCCGCGTCGGCCTCGACCTGCGCCGGCAGGAGCTGACGGAGCGTCTGGACGCCGGCGAACAGCCCTGCCGGCGCGTTGGCTCGTATCTTCACACCGCTCGGGTTGACTTGCAGGCGATAGCCCTGGTTCCCGACCTCGTCGGTCGCGCCGTCGAGCAGCAGCGAGATGCGACCGCCTGGCCCTCGAGGCGGCTCCGTAACGATCGGGAGGTCGTATCCCGTCGGCGTGCGCAGGAACTCGGCTAGGTACTCCGCGACGCCGGTCGCCGCTTGGTCGCCGGCGTGAATCGCCGTTTCGTCCGTTATCGTGTAACCGGACCCAGTCGACCTGGCTTCGACCGGTGCGGGCACGAGATCGGCAACGCGCGTGGAATCGTTTCCGCTCGATCCCCCCGCGGACACGGTACCCGTGCCGATCGTGAGGGCACCGACGCCACCGATAGCTCGCAGGACGTTGCGTCTCTCGATCGCGCTACTGTCTACCATACTGTTACTTATTCAGATCCAGTACACAAAAATATTGATGGTATTATAATATAAATCGTCACTTCGTGGCCGGGTGACGTCGGACGCGACTGGGGGGCTATCATCCAGCCCCCGCTGTCCTTCCCTCGGAAACTGCGAGCACAGATGGTCGCCTAGATCGTGTCGAAGTCCATCACCTGCAGTTCCCGTTCCTCCTTCCACTCGCCGCGGGTGAAGTCGGGGAACTTGACGGGTGCGCCGTCGTGTTCGATCGAGATCCGCGACAGGGGCCTGACGGCGCTCCAGGCGGCGCCGTCGTAGACGTCCATGTCGAGCGGGCGCCCCTGGTTGAACGCGTCGAACAGGCGGTAGATCTCCAGGAAGTCGCCGCCGCCGTGACCGCCGTACTCCTCGGCGATGTCTTCCATCTGTTGCCACAGCGGGTGGCGGTACTCCTCGTAGTACTGGTCGTAGGTCTCGTCGTCGACGAACCCGTGGCCCTCGCTGTCGACGGCCAGCTCGCTCGGGAACCCCTCGTGGTAGGCGTCAGATCCCGCGAGCTCGTTCTTCCGGCTGTAGGCGCGGTTGGTCTTGACGTCGAACTGGAGGTGGATCTGCCGCCCCTCGTTCGTCAGAATCTCCGACCGCGTCGTGTCGCCGTTGGCCCAGTCGTCGACGCCGTGGGCCCAGTGGTCCTCGGGGAGTTCCTGGGCGCGCTGGGTGAGCCTGCTCTCGGGGCTCTCCTGACTCGAGATGTACTCCAGTCGGTCGCCGCGGTTGATCCCCATGTAGAAGGCGAGCGGACCCAGCCCGTGGGTCGGGTACAGGTCGCCCTTGAACTCCCGGTGGTTCTTCGAGCGCCAGTCGTTCCAGTACGCCTGGAAGAAGTACTCCGCGACGAGGTTGTGGATGTACCCGCCCGAGGCGTAGTTCAGCTGATCTCCGAACACGCCCTCGTGGATCATGTTGAGGACCCACATCTCCGTGTCGAAGTAGTTGACGTTCTCCAGCATCATACACTGCTTCTGGGTCCGTTCGGCGGTGTCTACCAGCGACCAGCACTCCTCGATCGTCGTCGCCATCGGGACCTCGACGGCCACGTGCTTGCCCTGCTCCATAGCGTACTTCGCCATGGGCGCGTGTGCGCGATGGTGCGTGAAGACGAACACCAGATCGAGGTCGTCGCGTTCTACCAGGTCCATCCAGGCGTCTTTCGACCCCGTATACGTGTCGGGTACCTCGTTCGTTCCCTCCTCCTCGATCCAGGTCTCCGTCTCTGCGACCGGCTCCTCCCGGAGGTCACAGATCGCCTGTATCCGCCCCTTGTCCTCGTTGGCCATCGCGTCGATGAGCTGGGTCATCGACGACCCGCGATTGCCGAGGCCGATGATTCCCACGTCGACCGTGTCGATCTGGTCGGTGAGTCCGATGACGGATTCGCCTTTCCGCGGGGGCGTCTCGTCCGGCGGGCCCTGTCCCTTTCCGTTGTTTCCGTTCCCTCGTTGTCGGGCGCTTCCGGTGTGTGAGACGGTAACTACTCCCATAGCACCGGCCATACTCTCTAGGTACTTGCGTCTCTGCATGGTACGTCTCTACTGTTGACGGGTTGGGCAATAAATATTGCTGAAATTATATGATAGATTGACAATAATTGCCACTGCGAGAGCGCCATCGGCCGTACCAACGCGTTCGTCAACTGCCGGAGTCCTCGATTTGAGACGCACCGCAGAGCAATCGACCGCGATTTCGTACAGTACAGGTGCTGTACCGCCTCACGTGTGACGTCGGGGAACGAAACGGCTCGAGCAGTTCGTTTGTCATTGTCAAACCAGGCGGGGGCCGCCGTGACCACCGTCCCAGTTCGTCCTCAGGAACAGCAGTACGGCTGTTATCTCGCGGGGCAGTCCGGTTCACGTCGCCTGCAGATTCACCTCGACGATGTTCGCGGCCTGCCGTGCGTGATCGGGGAACGTCGATCGGAACCGCTCGCCTTCGAGGCGGCTGACTGGCGCCGAGAGGCTGATACCGCCCTGGATCGTGCCTTCGGTCGTAATCGGCGCTCCGACGGCTCGCAGGCCCTGGATCTGTTCCTCGTCGTTGAAGGCGATACCCCGGTCCCGGATGGACCGCAGTTCCTCGCGGAGCGCCTCCGCGTCGGTGATCGTCGCCGGCGTCCGCTCTGCGAACTCGCAGTTCGCGAGTATCTCCTCGCGGCGCTCCTCGTCGAGGTGCGCGAGGATCGCCTTACCGGCGGCCGAACAGTGGAGGTTCCGCTTCGGAACCCCCTTGTTCTGGATGTAGAGCTCCTCGCCGACCGCGTCGGAGCCGAACTGCTCGTAGAGCTGGATCTCGTACCAGTTGCTCTCGACGACGAGGTGGATGGCCTCACCGGTCTCGTCTGCCAGCTCGTCGACGACGGACTTCGCGGCTTTGTAGAGGTCGGAGCTCGCCCGGATGTACTCGCCCATCGGGAGCAGGAACAGGCCGAGTCGGTACACCCCGCTCTCGGAGCAGACGTAGCCCCGATCTTCGAGCGTTGCCAGGTACGTGTGGACCGTCCCTGGGGAGAGGTCGACCGTCTCCGCGAGCTCGGTCACCGTCATCGAGTCGTTGTCCCGCAGTGCCTCCACAATGTCGAGCGTTCGGTCGACGGATTTGATGCGTCGCGGTTGCCCGTTCTTCCCCATGACTGATAGTGTTACCAACATACAATAAATATTCGGGATGGTCAAATAACCGTCCGTATTCGGGGATAGATTAACCGGGTCTACGTCGATTGAAACGGCCTCTCCTCCCTACTGGTCTCCTGTTCTCCTCACTTGTGTCTAGCAGCTGTCTGAACCGGAACGGTGGGATGCTCAACTCGCAGTCATAAACGTACCCTCTCCAGTACGAACTCCCTACGGTCGGGCCCCGTCGCTACGCGACCCGAGACGTCGGGTCGTAGATTCCCCGCTGCTGTACGCCACGTCCGTTCGTCGGTGTCCCAGACGCCGCCGGGATCGTCGAGCAGTTAGAGTCAGTTTAATCCCTCCTGACAGTGGAAGACCGTGCCTGATTCCTCCGCGTGCCTCGGGTTCCGGTGGCTGCGTCAGTACGGCGGCGTCTCCCGGCACCGGAGGTCGACCACAGCGCGATGGGACCGGTGCCATCACCCGTCAATAGTAGAGATCGAACGCACCGATACACTCGGGGGGCCCCGAGATACCTCTCGACGGGTAGCTCGTTTCAATGTCTACTATAGCACCGCACCTGCTGGTTCCTTCGGTTTCGTTTCCTGATACAGAGTCGGCAGCCATTCGGCGGCAAACGAAGCGGTGCCCGGTGTCTTTGGAATAGTCAAACCTGCTCGCCCGCGCATTGGCGGTCCGTCTCGTCGGGTCGCGGCCGCCCAACACTGCGTCGGGTCGCGGTGTCGCTGCGTTCTACGCGAGATATCCGGCTCGGATCACTGATTGCCGGTTCGGTGGCCCGTTCACTGCTCCGCTACACGCTGGTAGCGGCCGCCCCGTCTCCGGCGGAGACGACGCTGGCGGTCAGTACCGGGCGAACGAATGGGAGAGAGGCCGCAACGCCAGAATTACAAATCGCCGATACCTTTTTGTCCTTCGCACCACCGAACTGATACATAAAAATGAGCCAGGTACGGCTTTCGAACGTAACCAAGGTGTACGACGACGAGCTTCTCGCCGTCAAGGAGGTGGATCTCACCGTCCGGGACGGGGAATTTCTCGTCATGGTCGGTCCCTCCGGCTGCGGGAAGTCGACGACGCTGCGGATGATCGCCGGGCTCGAGACGGTCACCGCGGGCGAGATCGCGATCGGTGATCAGGTCGTCAACGACGTGCGTCCCCAGGACCGCGACATCGCGATGGTGTTCCAGAACTACGCGTTGTACCCGCACATGACCGTGCGGGAGAACATGTCGTTCGGGCTGCGGCTCTCGGACGAGTACGACGACGACGAGATCGACAGGCGCGTCGACGAGGCCGCGGAGCTTCTCGAGATTCCCGAACTCCTCGACCAGTACCCCAAGCAGCTCTCGGGCGGTCAGCAACAGCGGGTGGCGCTCGGCCGCTCGATCGTCCGCGATCCGGCGGTCTTCCTGATGGACGAGCCGCTCTCGAACCTCGACGCCAAGTTGCGGACGCAGATGCGGACGGAACTCCAGCGCATCCAGGAGGAACTCGGCGTGACGACGATCTACGTCACCCACGACCAGACCGAGGCGATGACGATGGGCGATCGGATCGCCATCCTCAACAACGGCGAACTCCAGCAGGTGGCCGAACCCGAAGTCTGCTACGACCGGCCGAACAACGAGTTCGTCGCCGGCTTCATCGGCTCGCCGTCGATGAACTTCTTCGACGTCGACGTGACGCCGACCGACGGCGGCGTTCAGCTGGCCGGCGACGGCTTCGAGACGGCCCTCCCGGTGTCGCTGGACGCCGGCCGGTACACGCTGGGCGTTCGCCCGGAGGACCTGTCTGTCGCGACCGGCGGCGGCCACTTCGAAACCGTCGTCGACGTCGTCGAGCCGATGGGGTCGGACAACTTCCTCTACCTGCACCGGCCGGGGGGAGACGGGGAGATCGTCGCCCGCGTCGACAGCGAGTTTCACCCCGAACCGGGCGAGACGATCGCCCTCGATTTCGAACCGGCGGACGCCCACTTCTTCGACGAGGACGGCGAGCGGGTCCCGCTGGGCGACGAACCCGAACCGGTCACGACTACCTGAGAGCGATGATATACGATTCCATCGGAGCGACCGACAGCGAGTGGGCCGGCAAACCGTACGCGGCGATCCGGGACACCGCCGAGGAGGACGGATCCGTCCTCGTCGTCCCGGTTGGCAGTATCGAACAGCACGGCCACCACCTCCCCGTCGCGACCGACACCATCCTCGTCGACGCCGTCGTCCACGGCGGGTCCGAGCAGGTCGGCGCGGACGTACCGGTCCTGGTGACGCCGCCGGTCTGGACCGGGTTCTCGCCGCATCACCTCCCGTTCGGCGGCACCCTGTCGCTGGAGTTCGACCACCTCCGGGCGCTCCTGGAGGACGTGGCGCTGACCGGCGTCGAGAACGGGTTTGACGCGGTGTGTTTCGTGAACGGCCACGGCGGCAACGCGGCGCTCATCGACGCCGTCGTCAGCACGGTCGGGACGTCGACGGACGCCGAGGTGCTCGGGACGACCTACTTCACGCTCGCGACGGACGAGATCGAGTCACTCCGCGACAGCGAGACCGGGGGCATGGCCCACGGCGGCGAGTACGAGACGTCGCTCATGTTGCACCTCCGGCCGGACCTGGTCGCCGACGACGACGTTCGGGACGGGACAGTCTGGGACGAACACTACGACTGGGGCGGCAGCGATCTCCTCGACGCGGGACCGCTCTCCGTCTATCGATCGTTCGACCAGTACTCCGACTCCGGCGCCATCGGCTCGCCCGAACTGGCCAGCGCCGAGAAGGGCGCCAGCATCTACGACGTCGTCACGAGCGAACTCGCGGCCCTCCTCGTGGCGATCCACGAACACAACGCCTGACCGCCACCTACTGTCCCCTGTATGTAACAATAGAGTTTTAATTACCGGTGGGTTTATATATCGGCGGGAGAACAATAACGGCATATGCCGAACGACCCATCAAAAGCCCTCGAAGGGGAGAGTATCGACCGGCGGCGGATGCTCGAAGCGATCGGAGCGGGCGGCGTCGTCGCTATCTCGGGCTGTCTGGGCGGTGACGGCGGCGACGGCGACGGCGGCGACGGCGGTGGCGGGGACGGCGGGGACGGTGGAGACGGTGGCGGCAACGAGAGCGGCGGCGACGGCGGCCAGCAGACCATCCAGTTCCTGACGATGGGCGTCGGTGACAACATCGCGGCGTTCTTCGAGGAGAACAACGCCGCCTTCGAGGAGGAGTACGACTGCAACCTCGAGTTCACGAGCGTCACCTGGGACAACGCCCAGCAGACCGTCAACAACCGCGTCGACGGCGGGGAGGCGCCCGACGTCGCTCGCTGGCCCGCCCGCTGGATCCCACAACTCGTCGGCAAGGAGGCCCTCGTCCCCGTCACCGATATGATGGAGGGCGAGTTCGGGGAGAAGTTCTACGAGGGAATGGCGGAGGGGTGCATGTACCAGGGCGAGTACTACGCCGCCCCGTGGGCCGCGTCGAACAAGTGCTTCTACTACAACAAGGACGTCTTTGAGTCGGCGGGCCTCGATCCGGAGAACCCGTCGCTCGACACCTGGGACGACATGCTCTCGGCGGCCCAGACCATCACCGAAGAGACCAACACGCCCGCACTGGGCCTCGCAGGTGCCGACGCCATCGAGACCGGATCGCAGTACTACCACTACCACTGGTCCTACGGCGCCGACCTGATCGACGACGAGGGCCAGCCCGTCGTCAACTCCGACGAAGGGGTCCAGGCGCTGACCTTCTACTCCGATCTGCACCTCGAACACGGCGTCACGCAGTCGTCGCCGCTGTCCTCGACGCGCCAGGACATCAGGCAGCTGTTCGAGTCCGGATCGCTCGGCATGGTCATCGCTCACGTGTACACCGGGATCAACATCGCGGAGAGCGACGCGGACTTCGACTACGGGATCGTGCAGGTGCCGGAAGGCCCGGCCGGTCGCTACAGTCTGAACACGATCGACGGGATCTCGATCTTCGCCCAGACCGAGGTCGAGGACCTCGCGAGGGACCTGTTGCGGTTCTACTTCGACGAGGATCGCCACTTCGAGTACGCCAGCAGCAAGGGCTTCATGCCCACGGTGGAGTCGGTCGGTGAGCGCGACTACTTCCAGGACTCGAAGAACTGGGCGCCGTTCATCGAGGCCGGTCAGTACGCGCGCGCCAGGCCCAAGCTATCGAACTTCAACCAGTTCAACAACCGGATGGTCCAGGCGATCCAGGAGGCCCTGGGCGACCAGAAGTCGCCCCAGCAGGCGCTGGACGACGCGCAGGCCGACCTCGAAGAGATGATGCAGTAACAGATGGGTACCGTAGAGGAGTACACCGAGCCGCCGGCCGACTCGCGCCTCGAACGGGGCGTGCACTACCTGTGGCAGAACAGGCTGGCGTACCTGCTGATCGCACCGGCCGCGATCTTCCTATTGAGCGTCGTCGGGTGGCCGATCTTCGAGACGTTCCGCCTGTCGCTGTATCGCTCGCCGGCCGACGCCGCGATCGAGACCTACGTCGGGTTCCAGCACTACGTCGAGATCCTCAACAGCGACATCTTCTACCAGTTGCTCTGGCAGACGGGCCGCTGGGTTCTGCTCGGCGTCGCGGGCAAGACGCTGCTGGGCCTGTTGATCGCCGTTCACCTCCGGGGCGACATCCGGGGCCGGAAGTTCTTCCGGACCGCGTTCCTCATCCCGTGGGGGATCCCCTACGCGATCTCCGCCGTCGTCTTCCGGTGGATCGAGCACCCGCAGTACGGCTACCTCAACGCGATCCTCCTGAAACTCGGCGTGATCGATCAGGGAATGGGCATTCTCGGGAGTCCCGACATCGCCTGGCTCGGCGTCGTGGTGGCCGACGTCTGGATCGGGACGCCCTTCATGGCTATCATCTTCCTCGCTGGGTTGCAGTCCATTCCCGAGGAGCTGTACGAGGCCGCCGCCATCGACGGCGCCGAGAAGTGGCACCAGTTCCGCTACATCACGCTGCCCCAGCTCAAGAGCGTCATCCTGATCGCGACGCTGCTGTCGACGATCTGGACGTTCGTCAGCTTCGACGTCATCTGGACGATGACCGGCGGCGGCCCGATCAACACCACGGCCACGCTCGTGATCTGGATCTACCAGGTCGGCCTCGAGAACGGGAACCTCGGCAGGGGCGCGGCGTACAGCGTCATCGGGTTCCTGTTCCTGATGGCGTTCGCCGTGATCTACCTCCGGATCTACACTCGCGGAGGTGACGAGCTATGACGATGGCCGGCCAGCAGCGGAGCAGACTCAGGAAAGTCCGCATCTACGGCGTCCTGATCGCCCTGCTGGGGATCATGATGTTCCCCTTCTACACGATGTTCTCGAGCACGTTCAAGCCGGAGTCGGAGATCTTCTCCAGTCCGGCGACGCTGTTCCCCAACGACCCGTCGATCGAGGCGTACCTCGCCGTCTGGGGCCAGACCGACGTGTTGCTGTGGATCGGCAACAGCTTCATCATCTCGCTGGGCACTGTCGCGCTGACGCTGCTCCTGGCGATTCCGGCCGCGTACTCCTGTGCGCGCAACGAGTTCGTCGGCAAGCGCTCGTTCCTGCTGTCAGTCCTCGTCGTGCAGATGTTCGCGCCGGTGGTGCTGATCGTCGGCCTGTTCGACGTCATCACCAGCTTCGGGATCTACAACTCCTACCTCGCCGTGATCATCCCGGCCGCGGCGTTCACGCTGCCGTTCAACGTCTGGATGCTGTACGGCTACTTCCAGACGATCCCGGTGTCGCTGGAGGAGTCCGCTCGCATCGACGGCGCGAGCCAGCTGCAGATCCTCACGAAGATCGTACTGCCGCTGACCAAGCCCGCGCTCGTCGCCAGCGTCACGTACACGTTCCTCTACGCGTGGAACCGCCTGCTGTTCGTGCTCACGTTCCTGACCGACGCCGGGAAGTACAACATCCCGCGCGGGGTCTTCTCGATGGTCGGGGCGCTCCAGACCGACTGGCGGATGATGCTGACCGTGTCGGTCATCGGGATCATCCCGCTGCTGATCCTCTTCGCCTTCCTCGAGGAGTACATCGTCGCCGGCATGACCGCCGGTGCCGTCAAGGAGTGACCGGCGAGGCGGTCGCTCTCGCCGGGACCCTCCTCGGGTCTTCCGTCGTTCGGCCCGGAGTTTTACTACCGCTCCGTTCGCACTCGTCCTATGGAGTTCGCTGTCTGGGCCTATCCCTGGGACGTCCGCGACGAGGGACCGAACCGGGTCGCCGATCGACTCCGCGACGTCGGCGTCGACGAGGTGAACCTCGCGACGAACTACCACTCGGTTCAGGCGTTCGCGCCGCACAATCCGGAACGCCGGACTCACTTCGCGCGCGCCAGCGCGTACTTCAGACCCGGCGATGGCTACGGACGGCTCGAACCGATTCCCTACGACGGCATGGACGGCGACTGGGTGGCCGCTATTGCCGACGACCTCGAGGAGCTGACGCTGACGTCGTGGACCGTCGGCTGTCACAACTCGCGGCTGGGCATGGCCAACCCCGACGTCACGATCGAGTCGCCCCACGGCGACGACCTGGTCTTCGGGCTCTGTCCGTCGAACCCCGCCGTGCGGACCTACCTGACCGCGCTCGTCGCTGACCTCGCCGACAGGGCGCAGTTCGACCGGATCGAACTGGAGACGTTCGACTACTTCTACGGCACGGGGTGGGGGTGGCACCACCAGAAGATCCACGCCCGCCTCGGGACGCTGGGGGAGTTCCTGCTCGGCCTGTGCTTCTGCGACCACTGCCGCTCGGCGGCCGCCGACGCCGGGGTGGACGTCGATCGCGCCCGCGACACCGCCGCTGACACGCTGGACGCCGTCGTCGGCGGCGACGTTCCGCACGGACTCGCCCCGGAACGGTGGCTCCGTGGGCACCCCGAGGTCGCCGAGTACGTGGCCGTCCGGGAGGACACGCTCGTCGACCTGTACGCCGACCTCGCGGACGCCGCCGGCGACACGCCGCTGGGGTACTACGTCGGAATGCCCGAGGCAGGCCGGGAGTGGCTGGTCGGGGCGGACGTCGACCGCCTGGCGGACCACGTCGACTACTACTGCCTGCCGGCCTACGAGTCCTCTCGCGCGGCCGTCCTCGACGCCTATCGGACCGTCGACGCGCTCACGCCCGACGTCCCGATTCACGTCGGCGTCCTCCCGGGACACCCCGCTGTTCACGACCGGGCGACGGTCGTCGACGTCGTCGACGGACTCCGCTCCGCGGGCGTTCCGCGCGTGTCCTTCTACAACTACGGGCTCCTGCCCGAACGGTCGCTGGACTGGATCGACGCGGCGACCGCCTGATCCGAACGACTGCGATCCGGACGGCGGGGTGGCGCGGCGGTAAGTTATTTGCGCTGGCACTGCCACAGGAGCCTATGGAGATAACCGACGTGACTGCGATCACTGTCGACGTCCCGCTGGTCGACCTCGACGAGCGCCTCGGCATCGGTCCGTACGTCACCAACCACGGCCAGGTGGACTCGATGGAGCGGGTCCTCGTCCGCGTGGACACCGACGAGGGAATCGCCGGCTGGGGGGAGATGCGGACCTTCCTCTCGCCCGCGGCGACGGAGGCGATCATCGAGGACGGCATCGCCCCGCTGATCGAGGGACAGTCGCCCTTCGAGGTCGAGCGGCTCCGCCGGCAGGTGTTCATCGAGTACACCAACATCGAGCTGTTCTTCGCCGCCGTCGAGACCGCCTGCTGGGACATCGCCGGAAAGGCGCTGAAACGGCCCGTCTTCGAACTCCTGGGCGGGTCGACGGCGCCCCAGCAGACCACGGCGATGAACGCCGACGCGGCGGACGCCGAGTCCGCGACTGACCGCGAGGTCGAGTTCGCGTTCTGCCTCGGCATCCTCTCGCCCGAGGAGTCCCGGGTCAAGGCGCGCGAGGCGCTCCACGCGGGGTTCTCGGTCCTCAAGACGAAGGCCGGCCGCGACTGGCAACAGGACGTCGCCCGCATCGAGGCGATGCACGACGAGGTCGACGGTCGACTCGAGTTCCGCCTCGATCCGAACCAGGGCTGGTCGCTCGACCAGGCCGTCCGCGTGGGGGCCGCCCTCGAGGACTCGGGGATCTACCTCCAGTACATGGAACAGCCGATCCGGGTCAACGCCCACGACTCGCTCGCGATGCTCCGCCAGCGCCTCCGCCAGCCCATCGCCCCGAACGAGGACACCTACATCCCCAACAACCTCCGGTCGCTCGTCGACGCGAGGGCGATGGACGTGGCGGTCCTCGACCTGACCCCGGCGGGCGGCATCTCGGGCCTCCGACAGCAGGCCGCTATCGTCGAGGACGCCGGCGTCCCCTGCACGCACCACTGCGCGTTCGACCTCGGCGTCCGAACCGCCGCGGTTCTGCACGCAGTGCACGGTCTGCCGGGCTTCTCGCTCCCGCCGGACACGACGTACTACGGCTGGGAGGACGACGTCATCGCTGAGCCGTTCGAGGTCACCGAGGGCCGCATGACCGTTCCGGACGAACCCGGACTGGGCGTGGACGTCGATATGGACGCCGTCGACGAGTACCGGGTCTGACGTCGGACTGACCGGAGACGCGCCGCCACTTTCACGGCCTTCGTGCGTCGGCGACCAACCTTTTTGATCTCGCTCGCCGCAATTATCCCATGGCATACGAGACGCTGAAGGAGGGACTTAGTAACGCCGGATTCACGCTTCCGACGCCGTTCACGGAGGACGGGACGGCCGTGAACCACGACGCGCTGGCGGCGAACGTCGAGTTCCTCCGCGACGCGGGCGCGAGCCTCTTCGTCCCCTGTGGCAACACGGGCGAGTACTACTCGCTCTCCAACGACGAGCGAGCGGGCGTCGTCCGGACGGTCGTCGACGCGGTCGGTGACGACGCGATCGTGATCGGCGGCGTGGGAGGGAGCACGAAGAACGCGCTCTCGCTCCTCGAACGCTACGAGGCGGCCGGGGCCGACGGGGTCCTGGTGATGTATCCGAGGCACACCTACGTCCACGAGGACGGCATCCGCTCGTACTACGAACGCATCGCCGACGCGACGGACCTCGGCGTCGTGCTGTACAAGCGCGGGCCCCGCCTCTCGCTCGCGAACGTGGCCGCGCTCTCCGGGCGGGAGAACGTTGTCTGCGTGAAGTTCGCCCAGAACGACGTCGACCTGTTCGCGAAGGCCGTCTCCCGGACGCCCGGCGACGTCGTCTGGTCGACGGGCGTCGCCGAACGGTTCGTCCCGGCCTACGCGCTCGAGGGGGCGACCGGCTTCACGACGGGGATCGGGAACTTCGCCCCCGAACCCGTGCTCGCGCTCGCGGACGCCGTTCGAGCCGGTGATTTCGATCGGGCGAAACGGATCCGTGACGGACTGCGACCCTACGAGGACCTCCGGGACGAGAGCGGCGTGGGGAGCGACTTCGACGCCGCGAACAACGTCCCGTCGGTGAAGTACGGACAGGAACTGGCCGGCCTGTACGGCGGGCCGGTGCGGGAGCCGCTCGCGGAACTCCCGGACGAAGTGAAGACCCGCTGCCGCGAGTACTACGACCGACTGACTGATCTCGACCTCGACTGACCGCTCCCCGTCGCCCGACTCAGTTGCGCGTTCCAGAGCGGCCACGCTTCCCGGCTGTCCGGTCGGTCTCGCCGTCCAGCTCACCGCGGCGTCTCGGTCACTGCGGGGTCCCGCTCACTCGTCCGGGAACAGCCGCTTCGCGAGGTAGGCAGAGACAACCCAGTTCGGCTCGTTCACGGCCTCGTTTATCTTGAGGTCCGCTGCGACCGAACACAGGACGTAGGCCGCCTCCCGGGCGAGCCCGTGGTGGTCGTGGAGGTGGTCGACCAGCGCCTTCACTGCGCTCCTCGCCGCCTCTTCGGGGTCGTCGGAGATGCCCGTCGTCGCGAACGTCGGTTCGTCCCGACCCGACGGGGTGAACGGGCCGGTCGTCTCGAACTGCGGGGAGTCGAGGTCCAGGTCAGTGCGTACCGTGAGGCGAGCGGTGACCTGCAGCGGCGTCTCGATGGCGGTGACGCACACTTCGCCGTCGCCCTGGGCGGCGTGCCCGTCGCCGATGCTGAAGAGGGCGTCGTCGACTTCGACGGGGAGGTAGACCGTCGATCCTTCCGTCAGGTGTTTCACGTCCAGGTTCCCCCCGACGCGACGGGGTGGCCCCGTCGAGTGGGGACCCTCCGCGGCGGGTGCGACGCCGACGACGCCGGGGAACGGCGCGAGCGGCACCTCGATCCCCGCCTCGAAGTGGCCGACGTCGTCGTCGAGGTCCCAGTGATAGACGAACGGGTCGGGAAACGCTGCCGGGAGCAGGCCCTTGCCCGTCTCGCCCGACCGTATCAGCGTGTACCCCCAGTCGTCGTGGCCGACCTCGAGTATCTCGACCTGGAGGACGTCGCCGGGACGGGCGCCCTCGACGGCGACCGGTCCGGTGAGGTGGTGACCGACGAACTCGGTCTCGGGCAGGTCCTCGCTCCGCGTCTCCGGCGTGATACGCGGGCCGGAGTCGTTCAGACAGTCGAAGGAGACTACCTCGCCCGACTCGACGCGGAGCCCGGGGGACAGGGAGCTGTTCCACGACGTGTGCAGCGCCGTCTCGTGGCTGAGCGAGTGATCGACGTCCATCGATGTCCGATCCATCGGCTGGCGGGCTGAAAGCGCTTCTGGCGACCGCGACGGCGGAACGAGCTCTCGACGGGTTCGACCGCCTCGCGTCGAAGGGCGGGTAACCTTCTTTGTCCCTGCGGGGCTCTGTCAGACCGATATGATAGAGCTGTCCCTGGCCGACCGCCCGGCTATCGTCACCGGCGCGTCGAGAGGCATTGGCCGCCAGATCGCGGAGACCTTCGCCGCTGCCGGCGGCGACGTCGCTATCTGCTCCCGCTCGCGCGCGGACGTCGAACCGGTCGCCGACCAGCTTACCGACGAGCACGACGGGCGCGTCGTCCCAGTCGAGTGCGACGTGACCGACGCCGATGCGGTCCGCGACCTCGTGGACGTCGCCATCGAGGAGTTCGGCGACCTCCGGGTGCTGGTGAACAACGCCGGCGGTGCCGACGAATCGGCCGACCTCCTGCATCGCTGTGACGAGGAGACCTTCGAGCGGACGGTCGAACTCAACCTGAAGGGCCCGTACTTGCTGGCGCGCGAGGCGTTACCCGCGATGATCGCCGCCGGCGGCGGATCGATGATCCACGTCGGTTCGGTCAACGGCCTGTTCGGTATTGGACTGGCGGGGTACTCCGAGGCCAAGAGCGGCCTCCTGGCGCTCTCGCGTAACGTCGCGACCCACTACGGTCAGTACGGCGTCCGGTCGAACGTCCTCTCGGCGGGGACGATCGAGACGCAGAATCGCAAGGAAGAGATGGAGGACACCGAGGACCGATCGGGCGGTACGAGCGCGCGGGACCGCTGGCTCGACCAGTATCCGCTCGGTCGCTTCGGCCGCCCGGACGAGGTCGCCGACACCGCGCTCTTCCTCGCCACGGAGCGGTCGGGGTTCATCACCGGCGAAAACGTCGTCGTCGACGGGGGGCTCACGGCTGGTCTCCCGACGTCTTTCGTGAACGAGATCTATCAGGCTGACGAGGCCCCCAGCAGTCGATGAAGTCACGCTCCGGCCGTCGCTCTGAGTGCCCGTGTTTCGACTCGCTTCCTCACGGAGGCGCTGTTCCGGCGAGAGCAGACGAGTCTACCAGAGCGACGTTCCAGTGATCTCTGCCGGATTCGTCCGTCTCGCCTCTGCGAGCGACTGCCGTGACCGCGTTCTGTGAAACGAGACGCGACGCCGCCCACCGAGATCAGTAGCAACGCCCGTCCGAAGGAAATATAAGTTTACTGTAATATGTGTCGAATTGATTGTTTAGTTATCGATCGGTGCTGCTCCACTGCTCACGTCGGGCGCGGTGCGACGAACGTCGGCTGTTCGATGGACGATCATCGGATCGTCTGTGAGGCACGAAGGCCCCTCGTCTCCCCAGAAACGACTGACATCCGCTACGCGAAGTCTTCGACTCCGGGGCGACTCCCACTGCGCATCTCTGTCCGGCAGAACGAACGGGACCCGATCGATACAGCACGAATGTCCTGAATTATAGTTTTATATGGGTCTAACGTCCCGATAGCGGTGCCTCGACTGATCGATGTCACTTGCTCAAAGTAATTCTGCTGCGGAGTGAAACCGAGGACCGCTAGCCCGTCCAGATGATTAGTCAGAGAAACATAACGGGTGAACTATCAGGTCGCACTAGTATCGGCGTTTCACTGTCGACCACGGGTTCACCGTGAGTCCCGTCGTGGCCTATTTAGACCGGGCAGACCAACATGAACGGGAGGCAGAACCGATCAGTGATCGACCCGGTGGCCGTTGCTGCTCACTGTGATCCGGAGAAGCCGAGCGATCAGGGCGGCCGTCGAACGAACGCTTCCGACGGTGTCGGAAACCAACCAGATCCGTCGTACCACCCGATACAGCGACTCTGCGGCGAGAGAAACGGAATAGTCTATTTTATAACAACCGTACCTCTGTTATCAGATTTTCCGGTGTGTGCGGAAACTACACGTCGGGAGTTGCCGTGTTCGTCTGATCGTACGGCGCTACTGGGGCAGCTTCGGTGATAGAACCGGTCTGAGAGTGGGGATCTCGACCGTTCGTAGAAGTTCCCCGTCCTCAGCCTTCCGGTAGGACCGGACACAGATCGGCGGGAGACGTTACGGGGAGAGCAACTGGATCGGATGTCTCGTCGGCCGTTCGAGCAGGTCGTCCAGCTGGTCGAGACACGACGTCCCGCTGGCGACGACCGTCCGGTCGCGGGCGTCGTCGTCGGTGAACTGCTCCCGGAGCTCGTCGCCGACGGCCATACTCACGTCGTAGTACTGGTCCTTGTAGCCGAAGCTCCCGGCCATCCCGCAGCACTCGACGTCCGAGGTCAGCACGTCGTAGCCCAGGTCCTCGAGGACGGCGACGGTATGGGGCTCCAGGCCGAGCGTCCGCTGCTGGCAGTGGCTGTGATACGCGACGGCCTCGCCGTCGCCGCGGGCGAGCGCGTCGGCCGGGGCGCCATTCTCCAGCAGCCCGTAGACGAACTCCATGACCTCGTAGGCGTTCGACGCGAGGCGCTCGAACGACGCCTCGTCGAGGAGTCGCTCGTACTCGCGCTCGAACAGCGCGTGGTCGCTCGGCTCGATCACGACGACGTCGCGGCCGTCCCGGACGTGGGGTTCCAGCGTCGCCGCGACGCGCTCGGCGTGGTCGCGGGCCGTCGCCACCATCCCCTGTGAGAGCGGGGCGCGACCGCTCGACGGCGCGGGCGGCACGACGACGTCGACGCCGAGCGCTTCGAGGACGCGGACCGCGGCCTTCCCGCGCTCCACCTGCACGTGGTTGGTGTACAGGTCGGGGTAGAGCACGGCCCGTCGACGGGGATTCTCGACGGTGACGTCCCGATCAGCGAACCAGTCGACCAGCGTCTCGCGCTGGAACTCCGGGAGGTCCCGGCGGGCGTCGATGCCGAGGACCCGCTGCATGGCGGCCCGCGAGACGAACGCGTCTGCGAGCCAGTTGGAGACGGGCGCGAGCGCAGACCCGGCCTTCGCGACGGTCTCGAAGTTGCCGAACAAGCGCTTCTGCAGCGACGGCGAGCCCGTCTCCTCGTCGGGCGTGAGCCCGTCGACGAGGAAGTCGAACTGGCCCTCCTCGCCGCGGTGGTTGATCCGGTCGCGGACGACGGTGTTGATCCAGGGGATGTCGATGCCGACCGGGCAGGCGTCGACGCAGCGCGTACAGCCGGTACAGAGGTCGTTGAACTCGGCCGCGGTGTCCAGTCCCTCGACGCCGGTCTCCCAGCCGGTCGCGATGCCGCCGGAGTAGGTCTCCCCGCCGAAGGCGTGGCCGCCGACCTGCTGGAAGTTCGCACAGGAGTTCGAGCACGCGGAGCAGCGGATGCAGTACAGCGTCTCCCGGAGGTCGTCGTCCTCGCGCATCGCCGTCCGGCCGTTGTCGATCAGCACGAGGTGGAAGTCCCGGTCGTCGTCGTACTCCGAGATGGGCGTCTCGTCGTCGCCGAAATCGACTGTCGGCGTCCCGACCGGCGGCGTCAGCAGGGAGATATAGGAGGTGATGTCCTGCCCCGTCCCGGATCGACCGATCAGCTCTACGAACGGCTGGAGGTCCTCGACGCTGGGGATCACCTTCTCGACGCCGGCGACGGCGACGTGGGTGTCCGTCGCGGCGACGGTCTTCCGGGCGTTGCCTTCGCTGGTCACCAGCGCCATCGTGCCCGTGTCGGCGGTGACGAAGTTCGCGCCCGTCATGCCGACCTCGGCGTCCTCGACGAGTTCGCCGAGGTGCTCGCGCGCGAAGGTCGTGAGCTCCTCGGCGGTCTCCAGGGGCTCGTCGGGATCGAACCGCTCGTTGAACAGCCGTGCGATGTCCTCGCGCGACTTGTGGATGGCGGGCGCGACGATGTGGCTCGGTGCCTCGTCGGCGACCTGCAGCACCCACTCGCCGAGGTCCGTCTCGACGACGTCGACGCCGTCCGCCTCGAGGGCCTCGTTGACGTCGATCTCCTCGGAGGTCATCGACTTACTCTTGACGACCCGCTCGGCGTCCCGGTCGTCGACGACCGACCTGACGTAGTCGTTGGCGTCGGCCGCGTCGTCGGCTACGTACAGCGTGCCGCCCCTGTCCTCGATCGTCTCGCGGAGTTCGTCGATCAGTTCGGGGAGCCGCTCGATGGCGTCTTCCTTGATCGAGCGGGCCTTCGCCTTCAGTTCCTCGTAGTCCTCGAGGCGCTCGACGGACTCGTAGCGGCCCGCGTTGAACCCCTGCGTGTTCTCGCTGACCGCCTCGCCCTCGGCGGCCATCACCTCGCGGAGCCGATCGGCCTTACTCATCGTCGTCCTCCAGGACGATCACGCGGACCTCGCTGGGCCCGTGCGCGCCGCGGACGAGCGCTCCCATGTCGGCCGTCGCGCTCGGCCCCGTGGCGACGATGCCGCTGCCAGCGTCGGCGCGGAACTCGTCGCCGAAGCGGTCGAAGGCGGCCTCCATCCCGGGGACGACGTCGGCCTCGTCGACGACTGCCACGTGGCGGTCCACGAAGAGGCTCACGAGTTCGGTCCCGGTCTCCGTCGTCGGAATCACGACCGATCCGTAGTCGGCGATCGCGAAGGAGGCCGGCGTCACGCCGGTGTGCGCGGCGTCGAGTTCGGCCGGCGTCGGATCGACCGTCACGTCCGTCCTCGACAGGCTGGCGTCGACGCCGTCGAGCGAGACGCCGACGGCGGGTCCGCGGAGGTGCTCCGCGAGCGTCTCGCCGAACTCGTCCGGTGTCGTCCGCTCGCAGGGGACGTCGAGGGCGGATAGCGCCGACGCCAGGGAATCGATTGGCGTTGCTGACATGGTTATGTGGCCC